>CAZIVQ010000162.1:0-7479 GCA_964542415.1 uncultured Bacteroidia bacterium
GGCCCCGAGGGCAAACAAAAACAGGCCAAGGCCGAGGTATTTGAGGGATTTCATAATCGATGGGATCTACAAATTCATTTACAAAAAAACTCCGCGTCCTACCGGTTTCACCGCCATCCATGATCTGCGCCTTCTCCGCGCCCCCCCGGTTTCTCCGGGGTCCGAGATCTGCGGTAAAAAAACAGACATCCCCCTCACCACCCCAGCACCGCCTTCACCTGCGCCCAGCCCCGCTTGCGTTTGAGCGTAAGTTGCTTGCCTGTTTGGGCATGGTACTGCTCCACCACCGCCTGCTCGTATTGCTTGAAGAATTCCGGGTCAAAATTGGCGGCGCCCAGGTCCTGCAGCACCGCTTCTATGTGCGTGCCTTTTTCCAGCCAGTGGGTACACACATTCTGCCGGTAGCGGATGTTCATCAGGTTGAAACCGATGACATGCCCATCGTGGCGGTCATAGACCAACCGGATGCTTTGCCGCCCGTCCGGATGCTGCCAGTAGAGCTGGGCTTCGTGGGCCTCTGGCTGGGCATGTACCGTCCCGTAGGTCTGCCATTCGAGGTCCATGAACTTAGCAGAATTGAAGTAAGTGACCTGCCGGTAAGGCGTCGGCTCACCAGAGAGGGTTGCGGCGAGCTTAGGGCCCATCAGCTTGCCGGTGTACCAGATGGCTTCCACCCCGCGCCGCTCCGGGGCGGGCTGCCGTAGCTCGGCGCAGTCCCCCGCCGCGTAGATGTCCGGCACGCTCGTCTGTAGGTATTCATCCACCAAAAAGCCCCGCCCGGTTTCGATCTCCGTGCCCTGGGCCAGGTCGAGGTTGGCATGCACCCCGGCGGTGAGGCCCACAAACTGGCAGGCCAATTCTTCCCCGCTCTTCAGCTTCACCGCCCGCACCCGGCCGGTCGCATCCGGCAGGATCTCGTCCAGCTCCGTCTCCAGCCGCAGGTCGATGCCATTGGCCCAGATCTCTTGGTTGATCATGGCCGACTCTGCGGCAGGCATCACGTTATCCCAAAAGCTCGCCTCCCGCACCAAAAAGGTCACCGGGATGTGGCGCGCATGAAACATCTCCGCCATCTCGATGCCGATCAGCCCGCCCCCTACGATCACCGCCCGTTCCAGGCCCTCAGAGTAGCGCTCCATGCTTTGCAGGTCCTGGTAGGAGACCATGCCCTGCACCCCTTCGAGGTCCTGCCCGGGCCAGCCAAACTTGTTGTAGACCGAGCCGGTGGCCAGCACCAGCTTGTCGTAGCTCAGCGCTTCACCATCGGAAAAAAAGAGCTGCTTTTGCTCCGGGTCGAGTCGCGCCACGTGCTTGTGGACCAGCTCAATGCGGTTTTTGGGCCAAAACCAATCCTCGTAGGGCTTGGTGTGCTCGAATTTCTGGTGCCCCATGTAAATGTACATCAGGGCGGTGCGGGACCAGAAGTATTTCGTTTCGGAAGAAATGACCGTGATCCGGGCGGTATCACTGCGTTTGCGGAGGTGCCGGGCCGTGGTGATACCCGCGATGCCATTACCGATGATGACGTGGTGCATGGAAGAAAAAGCAGGTGAACGAGAAGGATAGGGAGCAAAAGATACAGCATCTCTTTCCCCTTCGCTAATATGCCTGCAATTTTATATGCCCGGCTCGGCTTGGCTGTCTCCCGCCTGACAGGAACCAGAAAAAGAGCTTCGGGGCCAATTCATCGCCTGCTTTTTGGGGGAGAAACGCGCTGGGGGGAGTTTAGGAACGCTGACGAAATAAATGATCCCAGATTGCGCAGACCTGTCCCGGCTCGTTGGGAGACTTTGTGCGAATCTGATATCCCGGCTCGTCACGAAGAACAAGCAAGATGGATTTAGTTATTCTGGAAGCGTTCCTCAAAGACTTAGTCCCGGCTTTTTTGGAAATCAAGGGAGAATGCCCGTAATTTGCTGGGCCAAAAAGCACCCTCGCGCTGAGGCTTTGATTCTCAAAGCATTATCCCTTCTTAACCCTTCAGGAATAAACAGCCGGGATCACTCCAAACATCGAGTTTTCTAACCAACGCTATGTCTGCACTCAGTAGAATCCGGGAAAATATCGGGCTGGTGGCTATCATCATCTTCATCGCCCTGCTAGCCTTTATCCTGACCGACTTTATTTCCGGAATTACCACCGTCTTTGGCGGACCGCCCGAAGCGGGAACCATCGCGGGTAATACCATTACCCAGCAAGAATTCTATGAGCGTTACAACAACGCCATCTCCAACCAAGGCGGGACTTCTTCTGAAGTCCAGAACAATCGCGTCAAAGACCAGGTCTGGCAGCAGATCGTGACCGAGACCGTCTTCGAGGAGGAACTCGACAACGTCGGCCTGACTGTTACCGGTACCGAAGTCTACGACATGTTTGTAGGGAACAACATCAATCCCTACGTGCAGGATTATTTCCGCCCGCTGTTTGAGGCCCAAGGTCGGCCTTACAACCCGGAAGACGTAAAGCGCTACCTTGACATGGCCGTTCAGGATGAGAACGAGGCGGCCAAGCTGCGTCAGTTTGAGGAGTTTTTGCAGCGCTCCCGCGCCATCGACCGCTACCTGAGCATGGTCCAGAGCGGGTATGTAGGCTCCACGACTGCCGCCCAACGTAGCTATCAGGAGCAAAATCGCAAAGTGGACCTCTCTTTTCTCGCGGTCAACTACACCTCCATTCCTGACTCTCAGGTAAGTGTCTCGGACAGCGAGCTGCGCAATTACATGGAAGAAAATGAGGATACCTACAAGCAAGACGCCCAAACCTTCATTCGTTTTGCTCGCTTCGATCTTACCCCCAGCTCGGTTGACTCGGCCGGGGCCCGGGCCCAGGTCATGAAGCTGAAAGATAAATTTGCCAACACCAAAGTCGACTCGGCTTTCACCAGCATCCGCTCGCGGGTTCCTTACACCCGCACCTTGCAGCCCATCGGTCGTCTGCCGGAATCTATCCGGGATAGCCTGGCCAAAGCCGAAGTGGGTACCGTGGTAGGACCTTTGCAAGAAGGAGGCGCTTACAAGCTCTACAAGTTGGTAGCCACGGAAGAAGCAGAATCGCCTTCTGCCAAAATCCGCCACATCCTCATCACCTACAAGGGCAATACCGACGCCGACACGGCCGCAACCCGTAGCGAAGCCCGCGAAGTCCTCCGCGAAGTGAACCGCGATAACTTTGCTGCCGTGGCCGCGGAGAAGTCCGAAGACCCCCGCTCCCGCACCAATGGTGGCGAGCTCGGCTGGTACCAGAAAGGCCTCTTTGGCGAAGACTTCGACAAAGCTGTTTCTAGTGCTTCTGTCGGCAGCATCATCGGGCCCATCAAAGGCCGTGGCGGCTTCCATGTGGTCGAGATCCTCGACAAGACCGACCGCCGCTACAACATTGCCCAGATCGAAGAGCAAATCAGCTACAGCACCGCCAGCCGTGACAGTGTGTACCGCTTGGCTAACACCTTCGCCGCCAAAGCCAGTCAGCTCGGTGATATCAACCAGGCCGGGAGCGAGTTTGGACAAGTCAATGTCTTCGAATCCAATGCCCTGACCGAAGAGACCAATGACATCCAGGGCCTCGGCGGGGGCCGGGAGGTCGTCCTCTGGGCCATCAATTCTTCTGAGGGAGACCAATCCAAGGTATTTCGCGTGGGTGACAGCTACGTTTTTGCCGCAGTCAACCGTAAGGTAGAAGAAGGCTTGCAGCCCCTCGAAGAAGTTCGGGACGAGGTAGCCATTGAGGTCCGGAACCAGAAGAAAGCCGAAATGATCAAAGACAAGCTCGCTTCTCTGGCGGGACAAGACCTCAACGCCATGAAAGACGCCTACGGCCCCGGAGCTTTTGTGAACAGTGCCCAGGGCATTTCTTTCCAGAGCCAGAGCATCCCCGGCATCGGAGCCGACAGGTTCATCATCGGGTACGCTTCCGGCATGGAAGTAGGAAAAACCAGCCCGCCCCTCACCGGCGACAACGGCGTATTCGTTCTCCAGGCCACCAACGTCACTGAGGCGGCCGAGGCCGATGAGAACACGCTGGCCAGCACCAAAAACACCCTGCTGACCCAAGGCCAGATGCAGCTACAAAACAAAGTGCAGCCTGCCCTGGTCGACCTTGCTGAGGTAGAAGACAACCGCGCCGAGGCTGAAGCCAAAAACTTTGGGTTCAGGTAAGCCCGGTTTGCATGAAAAAAAAGCCGCGCTTCCTGTGAGGGGAGCGCGGTTTTTTTATCTTCCCTGCCGTACGATGACCGCCCTGCTAGCAGAGGTATGCATAAGTAAAAAATAATGCTGACCTTTTCCCGGGCGTTACGACTGTAGAAAAAAACAACCCGGATGCAAAGACTCGTCCTCATCCTTTGGCTCTTGATTTCAGGAAGTATGCAGGCCGCCTTTGGGCAGGTAGCTTGGGCAAATAGCTGGACCGAAGCCCAACAATTGGCCGTCGGCAGCCAGCGACAAATCCTGCTGGTATTTGCCGGCTCAGACTGGTGCCGTCCTTGCATGCAGCTGGAACAGGAAGTGTTTGCCACCCCCTTCTTCCAAGCGCTAAGCCAGAAACACCTGGTCGCATACAAAGCTGATTTTCCCCGCCGCAAGAAAAACCGCCTTCCCCCCTCCCTACAGCAGCAACACGAGGCCTTGGCGGCCCGCTACAACCCCGAGGGGGCTTTCCCCTACGTTTTGTTGCTTGACCCAGAGGGCGAGATCCTTGCGCGCCTGGGCTATCAGCCTGGGGGCCCACAAGCGTACTGGCAGGCATTACAAGCCCAAACGGCCCCTCTCACCCACTGACTGACCCTCCTATGAGACCCTTTTTTCTCCTTCTGTTGCTGCTCCCAGCCTGTTTACCTGCTCAGACGCTTTGGCAGGCCGGGGTTCGTCTGCAAGGGATGATGGGCGCCGGCTGGTGGACCTGGGACCGGGGTTTGGACGAACAAGGCTGGCACCAAGGCCATGACCGCACCCACTTGGCGCTGCTAGGCAGCGGCGAAGCCGAGGTCTTTCTTGCCCGTGGGCGCTGGCAGCTTAGCCTGGGCGGCAGCTTGCAGCAGCTGCGCGACGACGAGATGGTCGGGACCAACCACGCCCGCGGTAATTACCAGCGCTACCAGGTGGTGCCCGAAGGCAAAAGCACCCTTGCCCTGCAATCCCTCGCCCTGGGCCTGGGCTACGAATTGATCAAGCGGCCAAGGTACGCCTTCATGCCGCAAGTCCGGTTGGGGACCTTTACCTGGCAGCAGGCGCATCCTGAGCAAGCGCAGATGGGGTTGCGATTGGTGCGGGAGCTTCGGTTGATTAACCGTTTCTGGCTGGGCGATCATGTTGCTCTGCTACTCTGGCCGCAGCTAAGTAACTGGTACGTAGGCCCCAATGCGCTAGCCGCGCCGCAAGAGCGGCACCGCATCTTGCACATTGACCTGGGCCTGGGCCTGGAAGTTACCCTTAAACCCGCACCATGAGAGCCTTGCTGCCGCTGCTTCTTTTTTGGGTAGGGGGATGGGGTGGGCAAGCAGAGGCCCAGCCTACCATCACCCGCTGGCACGAAACCCACCGCTTGATGGGTTCTCGCTTCGAATTCACCGCCTTGCATGCCGACAGCGCACTCGCCCGTCAGGCCGTGGCCGCCGGGCTGGCCGAAGGGCAGCGCATCGAGCGGCTCATTTCTTCCTGGGACCCAAATTCCCAGACCAGCGCCATCAACCGGCAGGCAGGACAGCAACCGGTCACCGTGGACCGGGAGCTGTGGGACCTCATCTACCGGGCTCAAAAAGTTTCCCGGCTGACCCAGGGGGCTTTTGACCTGAGTTTTGCTTCGCTGGACAAGGTCTGGCGCTTTGACGGAAGCATGACCTCCGTCCCAGACTCGGCGACCGTGGCCCTTTCGGTAGCGAAGGTCGATTTTCGGGACATTGTATTATCGGCCGCAGGCCAAACGGTATGGCTGCGGGAGCCAGGCATGAAGCTCGGGTTTGGGGCGATCGGCAAAGGCTACGCCGCCAACCGGGCCAAGGCCGTGATGCAAGGCATGGGCATCGACTCGGGGTTGGTGAATGCCGGGGGGGACCTCATTTGCTGGGGAGAAGACCGTCATGGGCCTTGGCGAATTGCCATCGCTGATCCACAAAACCGGACCGAGCCGCTGGCTTGGTTGGAGCTGCAAGACGTGGCCGTGGTTTCGTCCGGCGACTATGAGCGCTTTGCCCTGATCAATGGAAAGCGCTACAGCCACATCATCGACCCGCGCACCGGGTGGCCGGCTAAGGGCCTGCGCAGTGCCACCATCGTCTGCCCCGATGCAGAATTGGCCGATGCCCTGGCCACCAGCGTCATGGTTTTGGGACCAGAAAAAGGCCTGGCCCTCATCGATCAGCTCAACGGCATCGAGGCCTTGCTGGTCACCGAAGAAGGAAAATTGCTTAGTTCGCAGCATTTGGCGGTAGAATGGGTCAAGGAGACGAACGGGCAAAAGTAAATCAGGAAAATGCATAGCATTTTTTTAATTTGACCTTGTGAAACGAACCTCCAGAACCGACCTGTTTTTGATCGCCTGCCTGCTGGGAAGTTTGGCCAGCGGCTGCATGTCCGTCGCAGCCTATCAGAAAATGTACCTCAACGACCCGGACATGCAACTGAGTGACCGGCCGATCGAGCATTTTGAAACCAACATCGAGAGCTACCGGGAGGGGGCTGCCGGGGCTAACGGGGGCAAAGCGGGGGGAGGGTGTGGGTGTAATTAGATGTTGAGAGGGTGAGATAGTGAGATGTTGAGATTTTCAGAGGGTGATAGGGTGAGTTTTGAGAAATTTTTGAAATGGAATGAGCGTGCGCTTTTTTTTCCTCTGCATAGGAATGTGGTTGGGTGGGCCCCTGCTGGGGCAGGTGGACTCGGTTGCTTTGCCGGTGGAGGTGGATTTTTTGCTGAATTACTACGAACAAGACGGGGACCACTCAGCCGTAACGGGGGGAATCGGGACGCAGGAACTGCGAGATCGGGAAATACAAATTGTGGCCCTGGTCCCGCTGGACTCGGTAAGCCGCTTGCGGCTACAGGGCAGTTTGAATCACTACACCTCCGCTTCTACCGACCGCATCGACAGCTACCTCTCCTCGGCCTCAATCAAGGACAGCCACGGGACCATGACCTTCGGCTACGAATGGGACAAGCGCCGCCAAACCTGGGGCGTACAGGCTGGAGCAGGCATCGAATCTGACTACCTTTCCACCTCGGTAGGAGCCTATTGGCGGCAGGACAGCCCGGACGAAAACCGCCAACTGGCCTTGCGGATGCAGGCCTTTTTTGATACCTGGATCGTGATTTTCCCCGAAGAACTGCGCGCCCCGGGCCTCGCCTCCGTACCCACCAACAAACGGCGCAGCCTGAGCCTCAGCGGGACCTGGTCCCAGGTCATCAACCCTCGCCTCCAAGCCGCCCTCACCCTGGAAGCCGTGGGGCAGCAAGGATTATTGGCCACCGCTTTTCACCGGGTCTATCACC
>CAZIVQ010000163.1:0-7475 GCA_964542415.1 uncultured Bacteroidia bacterium
AAAAAAGGAGCTGCCCCATGGGAGCAGCCCCTACCATACATACTACTACTACTTATACAGACTTGAATCAGGTCTTGGCTTCGCTAATAGCCGGGGTTTTGCCTTAGGTTGGGATTGTTTGAAACCTGGCTGGCAGGCAGGGGGAAGTTAACATGAACTTCAGGGTTGATGGCGAAATCGTTTCGGATGGAGCCGAAGTCGATGTTGCCGAGATCAATGATGCCTCCCAGGTGCCAGCGACGCAGGTCAAACCAGCGGTGGCCTTCGAAGGCCAGCTCCCGGCGACGTTCTTCCATGATGAGCCGCATCACCTCATCCCGGTCACTGATGTTGGTGTCAAAATCGGCCGGTACGTCAGAAGGAATGGAGTCAGCGGAGGCACGGGCGCGGGCGCGGATCTGATTTACCAGCCCCAGGGCCTCTGAAGTGCTGCCGCCGGACTGGACCAGGGCTTCGGCTTTCATCAGCAACAGGTCGGCGTAGCGGAGCTCGCGGTGATTGCTGAAGTAATCAGGATTCCCGCCATTGGTCCGTGGCCGGGCCACGTACTTTCTGACATGGTTGGTCGCCGGCTCAAATGTCGATTCGATCCGCGGGTCTTCTTCGTCAAAAATCGCCTTGAGCGGTTCAGTAGCCACAATACGCGGCGTTCCAAACTGGCCAAAGTTGTTGTCGAAATAGCCCCAATAGCCGCCGAGGTTACCCACGACGTTGAACTCATCGTTGGAGAGCCAAACATTGTTGAATCCTGTATTGGTTCCCAACTGAATTTCCCAAATGGACTCAGCGTTGTTTTCGATGGTCTCATCAAAGTTGTCCCCGAATTTCCCCATCAGGCTCACCCCTTGCACCCGGTCAAAAGCCTGGATGGCGGCTTGGTAGTCGCTTTGGCTGCCAGTAATGGTGGCTCGGTAGAGGTAGACTTTGCCCAGGTAGCCGTTGGCTGAATTCTGGGTAGCGCGGCCCACTTCGCCCTCAGGCCAGCTGGCTGGCAAGAGGTCTTTGGCTTCTTCTATGTCAGCGAGCGCCTGGTCCAGAAGTGCATTGCCCTGTGAGCTAGGGGGAAAAAACCCGTCTTGAGAAATGATCCGCTCCAAGACCAACGGAGGCGCGGAGCCAAATACCTGCCACAACCAGAAGTTCATGTATCCCCGTAGGAAAAGTGCTTCTCCCCGGTGGGCATCACGCAGGTCCTGGTTGGTGTAGACCTCATCACCCAGTTCTTCCTGCTTTTCGAGCAAAACGTTGGCCCGGGCAATAAGCTGGTAGGCATACTCATAGAAATCATCCAAGCGGCCGTTGGTGGCGTTGAGGTTGGCAAAAATTTCAAATGCCTGTCCCCCAGAGGTGGTGCCATCATCGCCCGGCAGCCAACGGACCAGGCCGTTCCAGTTGTTGGCGTTGCCATTGTAGGCATAGAAAAAGATCAACTTCTGATAAATGCCCAGGGCGGCCTGGTCAAAGGAGCGTTCGGTAGAAAAGAAGTCGTCAGTGGCGAGGTCTTGCGAATCTGGCCCGAGAAAATCCCGGTCTTCGCAGCTGTTGCTTGCCAGCAAGAGCATGACCAGTAAAAGGGTAGTTAATAGCCGATTCATATGGGTTATGATTGAATCTGTTTTGAAGAAAATTGAGCCGGGGAGGGATCGCTGGGCCTTAAATGGGCATCAGCCATAATCCGAAGTATTCCCCAGGTAAAAGATACAGAAAAAAATAGGAGGACAAAAGCCCCTCAGTCGGAGAAGCTTTTGTCTTCAGGGAGCATTGGTCAGAAGGTCAGGTTGGCCCCCACCGACCAGATGCGCGGGATCGGGTTGAAGTCGTTTTCCGGGTCAATGCCGCTCCAGTTGGTCATGGTAGCCAGGTTTGAGCCTGCTACGTAGAGCCGGAGCTGACGGGCATTGCCGATCACCTCGCGTACGGCAGGCGAGAAGCTGTAGCCCAGTTGCATTTGGCGCAGGCGGATAAAGCCCGCGTCTTCTACCCAGCGGTCGGAGAAGCGGTTGTTGCTACCTGGATCTTCAGCTACGGCCCGCGGCATTACGTTGCTGGGGTTCTCTGGGGTCCAGCGATTGAGGGTCGTGGTCAGGAAGTTGTTGCCTAAACCTGCCATTTGCTCGCCAGCCCGGCGTGCTCCGTTGACTTTCTGGTAATCGCCTACGCCCTGGAAGAAGATGTTGAAATCAAAGCCTTTCCAGGCCAGGTCAATGTTCAGGCCCCCGTATACCCCCGGGATGGTTTTGCCCAAGAACACCCGGTCGTTGCTGTTAATCACGCTGTCGGGATTGGGGTTGACCAAGCGGCCGGCGATCTGGTCCTCTTCAGTCGGGTTACCCAGGTTGTCCACAAAGCGGATATCGCCCGGGGCTTTGTTGTTGTTGCCAGGATCGTCGTAAATGCTGAGCCAGTTATCCAGTTCTTCCTGGGTTTGGAAAATACCGTCGGTCTGGAGGCCCCAAAGGTAAAACATAGAAAAGCCTTTCTCTACGCGGCCTCCTGTTCCGCCGAAGGGAGAATCCTGGAAGATGTCAAGGACGCGGTTATGGACGGTGGTCAAATTCCCCGAAATCACCAATTGCAGGTCTCCCAAACGAGGAGCGACCGACACTTCGAACTGCAAGCCTTGGTTGCGGGTCGTGGCAATGTTGATGGTCGGGTCTTGGGTATTGCCCACGACATAGGGCAGAGACACCTGCTGCAAGACGCCCTCGCGCACCCGGTTGTAGTAGCCAAGGTTGAAGGTCACTACCCGGTTAAACAGTTCCCCGTTGATGGCGATGTTGGTGGTATTGGCTTTTTCCCAGGTAAGCTCAGGAGAGGCAAAATTGGGAATGAATACCCCCCGGCCAGCATTGGCATCACCTCCGGCTCCGGGGCCGAGGGGGTAGGCGGGGTTCGTGGTGAAGTTTTCCCGCCATTCATTGGGGCGAGCTACCTGATTGGAACCGACCTGTCCCCAGCCGGCCCGGACTTTCAGCTCATCAACCCAGGTAAGGTTGGCCAGAAAATCCTCCTCACTCAAACGCCAAGCGGCCGAAACAGCGGGGAAGTAGCCCCAACGGAAGCCCGGCGCAAATTTTGAAGAGCCATCGGCCCGGATCGAAGCATCGACAAAAACCTTATCGGCAAAGGAGTAGCTCAGACGGCTCACCATCCCTTGGTAGCGGTTGTTGTAGCGAAGCGAGCTGATGGTGTTGTTTTCAGGGCCATCTCCTCCCCCCAATCCGAAGGGCGGGCGGTAATCCCGGGGCGTCTCGAGGGCATTGTCCAGGTCCTCCTGTGTATCAAACAGGTCTTCATAAGGATCAGCCGTAAGGATTTGGTTAGAACTACCCGCAATCAGGAAATACCGCTCCTGCTGCTCATTGTAACCTGCCAGGAAGCCGACTCGATGCTGTCCAAAGGATTGGTCGACATTCAAGGTGATGTCCAATACCTGATTCAGGTTCTGGGAATGGCGCTCGCCAAGGTCGGCATAGGTGCCTGAAGAGTCCGGTACGTTGGCCGTCCCGGTAATATTATACACCAACGATTGGGTCGGATAGGCCCAAGTCGTACGCTTATTGAGGTACCAGTCAGCGCTGTACTGCCCTCTGAGCTTCACCCCTTTGATGGGCTCAATCTCCAGGTAAGCCGAACCGATGGTCCGGTAGAGGTCAAACCGGCGGCCACCGATGATGGGGTTGGATTTGGCCAGGTGGTTGGCTTCGGTCTCAGGCCCGTAGAGGAAGCCGGCCCGCCCGTCGGAAAGGGTATCGAACTGCCAGTTAGGCCCGCTCGGGTCATAGCGGATCAGCGAGCTTTGGGCGAAGCCCAGCGGCTGCTCGTCATCGAGGTAAGACTGCCAGGGGGGGGTCTGGAAGGCATAGGCAGCCAAGTTGCCGGAGCGGTTGTTGTAGCCATCGGTATAGCCCGCGCGAAAAGTTTCGCCAAAACGAATCCAATCGTTGACCTTGTGGTCAGAGTTGACCCCGAAGGTGTAGCGAACCTGGTTGTTGGCAATCAGGGGCGCTTCGATCCGGGTATAGCCGGCATTGATGGAATAGTTGCTGCTCTGGTTTCCGCCCGAAATGCTGAGGTGGTAGTTTTCATTGACCGCATTTTCATTGGTCATTACCGCCTGGTTGTCGTAAGTAGGGCTGTCTCCAAGGTAAAAAGGGCTGTTCGGATCAAACTCAGCCGGAATATCCTGGGCGTTGGGGTTGTTGGCGTACATTTCCTGATAAATATCAGTAAACTGCTGGGTGTTGAGCATGTCAAAGGTACGGGGCAGGTTTTGCACCCCACGAGAGGCATTCAGGCGCACCGTCGGCTTGCCGATTTTGCCTCGCTTGGTGGTAATCAGGATGACCCCGTTGGCGGCCCGGAAGCCGTAGATGGCGGCGGCTGAAGCGTCCTTGAGCACCGAGACCGACTCGATGTCGTTGGGGTTGATCAGGTTGAGGATGTTTTGGTTGCCGCGCAGGTCACCGGCAGCCGCGGGGTTGATGGCGTCCTGAGATTCAGACCCGAACTCCGTGATGGGAATCCCGTCAACGACAATCAAGGGCTGGTTGGTCCCGAAAGAACCGATCCCCTGGATCTGAATGCTGACCCGGGAGTTGGGGTCGCCCCCCGGTTGGGTCACGAGCACCCCAGGGATGCGGCCCTGCAAGGCTAGCTCCGTCTGCATGGACTGAGACCGCTCAATGACTTCGGATCCTACGGTAGAAATGTCCGAAGTGATGGCTCGCCGGGTTTTTTCTCCGTAGCCGATTACGACCACCTCATCCAGGCTGCTGGCTTTGAGGGTGACGTTCAGGCTGCGCGAGCTGCTCACCGGTATTTCCTGGGCGGCATACCCTGCCAAGCGAAAAAGCACGGTGGCCCCATCCGAAACGGTCAGGCGGTACTGCCCTTTGCCATCGGTGAAGACCCCATTGTTGGTCCCTTTTTCAACGACGGTCACCCCTTCTAGTGGCGTGCCTTCTTGGTCTGAGACTACCCCTGTGACGATATTGTCCTGGCCCCAAGCCAGGTGTCCTGCCGTCAGCAGAAGCAAAAGGTAAAGGATTCGTTTCATTACAAGTAACGATTAGGTTGAGAATAGTAGAGGGTATCCATGTTCGGATACATAGGTCACGCTCCCTTTAAAGCAGGCGCATGGTGAAGCTGCTTTTTTGGAATATCCTCAAATAGCCGGTTTCCTTGCCTGGGCTTGTCCTGTCCTGTCAGTCGGAAAAGGGGCTACCTCTCCCGGTCTGATTTGGCCCAATACCTGCCGCCCAATACGGTCCTTCTACCCGCTCATAGGTAAGAAAGCGCACATTTTACGCCCTCCTTTCCCCCAAATCTCCCTTTTCTGCTTTTGCCCTCTCCGCCATTTTTCTCTGGCCCAGGCTCCTCGCTAGGTTCGGGGCCAAATGCGTTGCCTGTCAACTGTCCGGTGCTGTCTGTAAATAGTCCTTGCCTGCCATTGCAGAATCGATATTTCTCAAATGGCTGTCAAAAATGAAAAGTGCCGTACCTGTTCTGAACTCAGAACAAGTACGGCACACGCTTTTTGCCGTAGGTTAAGGACTTAGAGCGACTCGCGCAGAATCAGCGAAAAAGGATTATGTACGCGCTGATGCTTGCCGGTCAGGATCATTTCTGCCGCCAACTGTCCCATGTAGGCATGGTCGGTGCTGATAACGGTAATGCCGCCTTCCAGGACCCGTTTCATGGGGGTGTCATTATAAGAAACGATGCCCACATCTTTGCCCAATCGCAGCTCTCCCTCGCGGGCCCGCTGCACCAGGTCGATCAGGTCGTCTTCCCCCACCACCACAAATGCCTCCCCTTTCTCAGGGTCACGCAGCTCTTCCGAGGTAATGATCTGCCCTTTGATTTTGGCGTCGTGGCAGAAATATTCGAAGCCGATTTTGATCTCGTGGGGATAGCGCCCGGCCGTAGGATAAACCAGAAAAAGCTGCTGGTACTTGTCCAGGTGCGCCTTCGCGTCATGCAACGCCTCCCGAAGGTCATTGGCAAAATCCTGGTAAATTAGCCCGTAGTGCTTGCGGGTAGATTGGGTATCCTTGTCGAGGATGATCAAGCGGTTGGCCGGGATCTTTTCGATGTACTGATGCACCCGCTCATCATTCCCGTAGAAGTGGGGCATGACCACGTAGTAATCGTAGAGGCCGAGGTTGTCGAGCACCATGCTTTCAAAGAGCTGCTCGTCGTGGTCATGGACAAAGACCGTGGAGGTGGCCTTCTTGCCGAGCTTCTCCATCATGGTGTTGTAAATGATCCTTTTGTAGTTGCTGAACTTGTTGAAGATCATCAGCACCTTGAGCGTGCGGGTGCCTTTGCGGTCATTGAGGAAAAATCCCTTGCCGGGAATGGAAGTCAGGATGCCCCGCAGGCAAAGCTCCCGGTAGGCTTTTTCGACTGTGTCGCGGGAGAGGTAGTAGCCTTCACTGGTTTCGTTGATGGAAGGAATGCGGTCTCCGGCTTTGTAGACCCCCTGCTCGATTTCCCACAGCAGGAAGTTGATCACCTGCCGGTACTTGGGAATCCGGGAGTCATCCGAAATCCATGAGGTTCTGGAATGTACAGCATTCATAGTAGTAGTCGTTTAGGTAGAATGAGTAGTAGTAAAAAATAGCAGTAGGGCAGCGCGAAATCGTTATCGGTAGGAGCCTGAGGAAGGGCAGGATAGCAGGGACATGGTTTCAAAAAAATCGAAGAAAGCGCAACCGCACGTAAGCCCCTCGCTTGACTTTCCTCCTAATCGGCTAACCGCTAACCCGCAAGTGGTTTCCGGCAGTCATTTCATAAGGTAAGGAAAAATCAACTGATTATCCATAACCATCCCATCAGCAGGAGAATCAGGGTATAAATCAAGACCTCCCCCGCTCGCAGCCAGCGCAGGTTGCGGCGCCGTTTTTTCCGGTTAGCCTGGCCTTGGCTTTTTGAAGCAAAAAAGGGCATGGTGGCAGCGGCTTCGTTTTTTCAAATACAGCGCTTGCAGCAACGGAAGGGTCCATGGCGGCCTCTCAAGACCTCTGGGCGTCTGGGCGCTCCCGCTCTTGGGGAGCTACGCAGCGGTAAACCGGGCAAAAGCATGCCTGCCTTTACTAGACCTACGCTTTTGTTCGGACCAATCCCTTACCCGCTCGCTCAGGCAATTAATTCAAAGTTAGCAATTGTAACGGCGGGGGCGCAGTAAAAACGTCCGTTTTTCCGGGTACTCACGTCCGGAACCGCACCCAAACCGGCTTTGTGGGCCTTTCAAGCGGGGGCCTTATACACAACCGCTCAAGCCTCCCTTCGCTGGCAGGGCCGCTCGGGAGCCGGGGGCTAAAGCCGCCCGGCTAGCTTGTCGTTTGCTACGCTGGCAGGGCTGTCAAAACCCCTGCTTTTGCCCTGCCAGCGTTGATTGCATGCCAACCATGCCGCTAAACTGTACCTCGGGCTTCCAGCCTGAACCCACCCGCGGCTCCTCCGAAGGC
>CAZIVQ010000164.1:0-7466 GCA_964542415.1 uncultured Bacteroidia bacterium
TCGGTGAATGAACCGGGAAAATGCGCTCTACCCCTATGCCTCCGGAAATTTTCCGAACAGTAAAAGTCTCCGTAGCTCCCTCGCCACGGCGCTGGATACACACCCCCTTAAAAAACTGGGTTCGCTCCTTATCGCCCTCCGTAATCTTTACGGCCACATTGAGGGTGTCACCGGCGTTGAATTCCGGCACATCATCGCGCTTATAAGTCGCCTGTACGAGGTTTATTAGGTCTTGCATCTCTATTTTTCTTTTGCGGTTGGCAAAATTAGCACAATGTTTCTTACTGTCCAAACGGAGTAGGAAAAAGTTTTTTAGCCTTCTTCCAGCAAGTCTGGACGTAAACGGCGGGTTTTTTCCAAGGCCTCGGCTTCGCGCCAAGCTTCGATATTGGCTGCGTGGCCGGAGCGTAGTACCGCCGGGACTTCCTGCCCCTCAAACTCCGCCGGACGGGTGTAAAGCGGCGCCTCCAGGAGGTTGTCTTGAAAAGAATCAAACAAGGCAGAACTTTCATCCCCCAACACCCCAGGGATCAGCCGGGCCATGGCATCCACCAAGACCAAAGCCGGCAGCTCTCCGCCAGACAGCACAAAATCTCCAATGGATAGGTCCCGCGTAAAAAACAGCTCCCTTGCCCGCTGATCCAATCCTTTGTAGTGACCGGCAAAAATCAGGAGTTTCTTGGCCAGGGAAAGGCTGTTGCACAATGGCTGACGTAAGGTCTCGCCGTCAGGGGTCATATAAATAAGGTCGTCATACGTCCGCTCTGCCTGCAAGGCCCGGATACAACGAGCCACCGGTTCCACCATGAGCACCATGCCTGCGCCCCCTCCGTAAGGGTAGTCGTCGACCTGCCGGTATTTATTGATGGCGTAGTCCCGCAAATCATGGATGTGTACTTCCAGCAAGCCTTTGTCCCGGGCCCGCTTGACGATGCTGTGATCCAGTGGACTGTGCAAAAGGTCGGGTACACAAGAAATGATATCTATACGCATGAAAAAACGGCCATTCCTGGCTTTTCTGGTTAGTAGCAAAAAAATTTTACATTCCTTCCAAGAAAGGCAAACTATTTGGTGCTTGAGTCGTAATGATGTATAAGTTACGCAAATTATAGAGGCTTACCTAGCCTTAGCCTGCTGTTAAAGGCTTATACAAAATAGTAGTAGTAGTAGTAGTAGTCCTTTTTAGGTCCCTGTGCCGTACGGCGTGGGGATTTTTTTTTGACCCTACTTACCTGATATGAAGGGGAATAGGGCGTAGGGGGTAGGCTCTTTCCCCGGAGAGATAGAACTTGCTTGCACGGATGACAAAACTCGCCCGCTATATGAGTAGCGAGGAGTTTCAATCCCTCGTTGCTCACCGGCCCAGCAGATCTTTGGGCGCTCCGCAAAAATGATCGCTAACTGTTCTCCAACTCTTCTTCTGGCAGAAGCCGGATGGGCCGCTTCATTGATTCTTCCAGCGAGATAAAGGTCTCCGTACGCTGAATTCCTTCTATCGGCTGCACCTTGTCATTGAGGATGCTGCGCAGTTCCCGGGTATTCGAACTGATGATCTTGAGGAAAATACCATAGCGCCCCGTGGTGTAGTGGATCTCTGTGATTTCGGGAATCTGCTCCAGTTGGCGCACGATGCGGTTGTAGAGAGAGCCTTTTTCCAGAAACATGCCCACAAAAGCGCAAATGTCATAACCTAACTCACTGGCGTCGATTTCCAGGTGTGCCCCTTTGACCACGCCCATGCTAATGAGTTTTTTCATTCGGACATGAACCGTACCGCCTGATACGACCAAGCGCTTGGCAATTTCGGTATAAGGCATCTGCGCATTGTCCATGAGCATAGAAAGAATCTGCAGGTCTAGCTTATCAACTTCTAAATTTGAAGCCATTTTTACAGGTAGTTTTTAGATGATTTTTATCAAAATGGGGGATTTGATTAATTATTTATAAAAATAAGAACTTTCTCTTAGTTTATTTTGAAAATCCATGGCCATCCCCTACATTTGTCTTAAATCATTCAAGGAAACGTAGTCTTCCTTAAAGATTTCACAGAATTAATCCCCTGTAGGGTGATGAAATTGGCAGCCATGCCCTCCGGTCTCGAGGGTGAGGAAGTCGGGATAAAGCCGCCGGCCGCGGACTAACCGCCTCGTGAAGGTTCGAATCCTTCCCCTACAGCTTTTGAGTAATCATTTCTCTTTTGGCAGCTTCCCTCCTCCCGGAGGGAAGTTTTTTTTTACCCAAAAGGGAGTTTATTCCCGCTTCCCTTCTCTGCGCTACTGCCCTTGCATTTGGTTGAAGCGGCGGCGCATCACGTCAAGGTCCTGTTCAAGCTTTTTGATCATGCGCGTCACCTCCTCAGAAGGGGGAGCATCAGCGCTGGGAGATTGGCCATTGCCTCCTCCATTGGCGGGCATGCTGCCGGTGACCCCATCAAAGCTCCGGGTGGCTTGCAGGTTTTTGATCTGCTGCTTCATGGCGGCTTGCTCTTCGAGGTTTGTCTTCAGTTGCTGCTGGTACTGCAAGTCACTGGCCAAAGCAGTGGACCGCTCATTGTTCAGGTTGATCCGCAATTGGAAGAGCTTGGCCGGCAGTTCGATGATGGCTTTGAGCAAATCCAGCGGCAAGCTCAAAATGGCCAGGCCAGAGCTCGGCTTATCAATGGCAATACTCAAAGGAAATCCCTGCTCGTCAAACTCCAGGTGAAAATTGGTCTTGACCCAACCTGGGTTGGGGATGCTGATGTAGTGGACCGTATCCGGGTCGGGCAAGGAAAGCTGATGGGTGTCTTTGTAAGGCCCGCTGTTCAGGGTAAGGGTATAGGGGCTTCTGGATTTGCAAAACACCCCGGGGCCCCGCTTCTGATGGGCCGAAGGGTCGATGCCCGGTCTTTCTGCCTGCTTACCCTCCACGCTGAGCTGCGGTTTTCCTGGCAGGTTAGCCAAATCAGCATTGATGCTGCTGAGGATCTCATGATCGAGCACGTCGTAGGTGCCTTCAAAGACCAGTATTTCCGCCCCTTCTTCTGCTTGCAGGCCCCGGGTCCGGCTGGCTCCGCCCGCCACTACCGCTTCGGCTGCCGCAGAGCCTAGCTCGATGACCTTCCTGACGACATCGCCCCGCTGATCCTCGATGGTGGTATGGACGCTTTTCAAAAAGCCTTCCGGGGAAAAGCCCAGGTTGATCACATCGTGGGAGAAAAAACCCGGCTGGTACTGAAAATAATAGCGATGAGCCGGGTCAGGCACAATGCTCACTTCTGGAGCCTGCAATTTATAACTCACCTGATTTCCAGAGGTACGCTGCATCACTGAAAGCTTCACCATCCCTTTAGGCAGGTGGTAGTAATGCAGGTTTCCATCCTGAGCCGATACACGAGAAGACAGGAATACATGGGCCATGTTTTGCAAATATTGGAGGAGGATAATACATCATCCCTAAATTAAGGATAATTCTGAAACTACCGGATTTTTTTGCAATTATTTAAACCATTCTGCGCACGCCTTCTCGCCGCAATTTTCTCAAAAACCCCCTGATAATCAGCTTTTTTCAAGCGCCGTTGCGCATTCTCTGATTTGTCCCCGCCAAAAATTTTCTTTCCTCGGACCTAGGCGCCTTAACACATTTGCAATGATTACCCCGGTCCGGCTCCTTCAAGGCTGGGACAGCGCTTTGCCTTCGTAGTGAAAAATCGAGGCATAGAGGGTGTCCATGATGCGGGTGCGCACGTTTTCATGCAGGAGCATCCGGTTACTGGCGTAGGGGAAGGTCCGGTTGGAGAGGAAAATGAACACCAGGTCATAAACAGGATCGACCCAGACGCAGGTGCCCGTAAAGCCCGTATGCCCAAAGGTTTGCGCTGAAGCGTAGACAGAAGCCGGGTTGGATTTGTGGCCGTGAATCTCCGGTTTGTCCCACCCCAGCCCCTTGCGGCTGTTAGCTAGTTGGCGGCGGGTAAAGTAGTCGAGGGTGCCGGGACGCAGGTACAACTCCCGGCCATAGTGCCCCCCGTTTTTGAGCATGAGCAGCAGCTTCGCCAGGTCATAGGCATTGGCAAATAGCCCCGCATGCCCGGCCACGCCTCCCATCATGGCCGCCGCCGGGTCGTGGACATAGCCCTGGATGATGGTCTTGCGAAACAGCGTATCGGCTTCCGTCGGGGGGCAGAATTTTTCCTTCCCCAGCAAATGCGGGTTGAAATAGGTATGGCTCATGCCCAGAGGCTGGTAAAAGTTGCGCCCAACATAACTCGCCAGCGACTCGCCGGTAAGGCGCTCGACCACTCGCCCCATCAAAATCAGGCCGATGTCGCTGTAACGCACCTGGCTGCTACGCCGCACCGGCGCCTCCCGGATTTTGTCCCAGACCAGTTGCTGCACCGGCATCCGGGCATAGAGGCCATTGGCCAAGGCAAAATAAGGCTCCCTGGGCGGGGCAAAGCTATAATATTGGCGGTCCAGCAGGTGCCGGGCTGGGTCGGCAAAGGTCTCGACATAAAACGGAATCCAGCTTGGCAAGCCTGCATTGTGCTGCAACAGCCGCCGGGGGGTCAGCCTCGCCTTGTCAGTGCCCCGCAATTCGGGTAGGTAAGTTGCCAGTGGCTTGTCCAGGTCCAGCAGACCTTGCTCCACCAGGCGCATCACGCTCAGGGTCGTAGCGGTAACCTTGGTCACCGAAGCCAAGTCGTAGGTGTGCAAGAGCGGGTCAATGGGGACCCCGCCGGCATATTCTGTTTTGCCCCACCCTTTTTCGTAGACAATATCTTTGCCGCGCATAACCAGGATTTGGCAGCCAGGCATGGCCCCCTGATCAATGTAGGTCTGGGCCAGGGTGTCGATGCGGGCCAGCACCCGGCTGTCCATGCCTTTTTCTTCCGGCCAGGCAAAGCCAAAACGGACGGCCTCTTCGATGTCGATGCCCCAGCCAGCGGGAAACAAGTCCGAGCCACTCACCGGCAGGCGGCCGGTCACCGGCTGTCCCCCAAAAATGGCCGCCGCCGCTGCCTGTTCGGCCTCCGGCACGGCCTCGTATGCTACCAGGATGGCCTGCTCCCGACCAACATACTGCAAGGCGTAAGGGGTCCCAAATAAGGTAAGCACCGTTTCTTTTTGCCCCAGGCCCAAAGTCCCGCAGAGCTCGGCGATCTGCGGGGTGATCCCAAAGCGCTGGCTTGGCCGGTGGTTCATGCCATATACCCCAACGATCACCGTGTTGTAGTCCGCGAGCTTGGCCAGCATATCCTGCCCTTCTCCGGCGGTGAAGCCGTGGCGCAGGTAAAAAGGCCTGATCTCTCCATACTTTTGCAAGGCCCGGTCAAAGGTATTGCCACTGCCGCCACCAATTTGCAGGTAGGCAACCTTGCGGCGGTCGAGCTGCTCCAGCGGCACCAGGCGACGGTCATTTTTGACCAAGGTCATGGCGGCTTCGTAGAGGCGTTTGCGCAGCACCTTGGCCTCCAGGCTATGCAGGTCCTGGCCGATCCCCTCCACCGGCAAGGGTTGCCAGCGGTGCAGGCCGAGGCGATACTTGGCGGCGAGGATGCGGTGGACCCGTTCATCGAGGGTCGCGGGCAGCACCTCTCCCTTTTTCACCGCCTGCTTGATCGCCGAGACCGCGCCCGGCAGGTCGGCCGGGGTAAGGAGGAGGTCGTTCCCCGCTTTGAAGGCCTGCAAAGCAGCTTTGCCTCCCGGGTAATATTTGGTCACTCCCTGCATGACCAGCCCGTCGGTAAAGATCAACCCTCCATAGTGCAAGCTGTCGCGGATCAGTCCCTGCACAATCCGAGGCGACAAACTGCTGGGACGGTTTGGGGTATCGTCTAAGGCGGGGATGTGCAGGTGCGCGACCATCACCGCCCCCACCCCAGCCTCCAGGGCCCGGGCAAAGGGATAGAGTTCCAGGGTGTCGAGCCGCGCCAGCGGGTGATCGATCACTGGGAGGTCGAAGTGGGAGTCCACGTCGGTGTCACCATGGCCAGGAAAGTGCTTCACACAGGCCATCACCCCATGGTCTTCCATCCCGCGGCTGAGCATGATGCCTTTGCGGGCCACGTTGAAGCGATCTTCACCAAAAGCACGCTGGTTGATGACAGGATTAGCCGGGTTGTTGTTGACGTCGATGACCGGGGCAAAATTGACCTGCATGCCCACCCGCTTGAGTTCGTAGGCATAGCGGGCCCCTAGCTGGTAGAGCATAGAATCGTTGCGAATGGCCCCCAGCGTGAGGTTGCGGGGATAGGCCATCCCCTCTTCGAGGCGCATGTCGAGGCCCCATTCGGCGTCCTGGGCCATGAGCAGGGGAACGTTTGACAGGGCTTGAAAGCGGTTGACCAGGGGGACCTGCTCCTTGGGGGTGCCTTGCATGAAAATAAGCCCCCCAGGCTCGTAGGTGCGAAGGAGGCTGGCCAGGTAGTCCTGGGAGGCGGTCGACTGCTTGCTGTAAGCGGCCAGCATCATGAGTTGCCCTACCTTTTGATCCAGGGTAAGGGTATTCAAGACGCTATCGGCCCATTGGCGGTCTTCCAGGCCCGGGCGACCCAATTGTGCCCATAAAAAACCAGGCCCGGAAAGCAGTATTCCCAGGAGAAAGATACCCGTCCACTTCATTGAGATCGAGGCTGTTGTGTGGTAAGAATCAGGGGCGTAGTGCCCATCTGAGACGAAAGTACGGAGATGCCGGGGAAATGCAAAGGGCGGGGTAAGGTCCTGGTAAATAAAACCTTGCGAGGCCTAAGCCCCGGTTTGGACCGGCGGGGGCCAATGGTCTAGCGGACGCGAAGGATATACGGCCACCGACGATCCCTCGGCCAGGGCCATGCAGTGGGGCGTGGCGTCGGCCAAAAAGGCCCACTGGGGTCCGTAGAGGTGGGCAAAATCCATCTCCAGGCGCAAGCCTTTGACTTCCCAGACCCGCCAGGCAGGATGGATGACCTCATAATAACGGGTCTCTCCCCGATGCGATTGGCCAAAGCCCAGGCTGTGTTCCTGAAAATAGTACGTGCGGCTATCCGGGGCGGGAAAGCTGGGTTCCCCTTCGAACTGAAGGGAAATACGCTGTGGTTTATTTTGCCAGGTAAACTCGTGGCGCAGGTAAGAAATACCGCCTTCGGTCCTTAGCTCCGAATCCATGGGGGTGGAAAAGTAGGGCTCGTTGTACAAGCGGTTGGCGATGAAGGCGATACAGAAACGGGGAACCAATTCTTTCCAGAATACCACCGCTCGCTGCCCGCGATGCTTGACGTAGAAGCGGAGGTTGACTTCTGGAAACCGTACGTGCCCCGGTACCTTGAGCTGACCGCGCATCCGCGTCTCGAGGAAGTCGAAGGCCACCACGCTGGCAAAAGCGGAACCGTCCTGCACGTCCAGCTCCAAGCCAGGCGGCACCTTAGGCAACAATACCTCCGGTGGCACCCGGTAGGTGACATTGAGCAGGTGGCTCCAGTGCGCGGTGAGGAAGGGGAGGGGGATAGG
>CAZIVQ010000165.1:0-7418 GCA_964542415.1 uncultured Bacteroidia bacterium
GCATTCACCCGCCTGGTCGCAGATGGGGCAATCCAGGGGGTGGTTGATGAGCATATACTCCAGCACCCCTTTCTGGTCCTTGACGATCTGCTCGGAGCTACGGTGGGTCTTGACAAACATGTTGTCCCCCACGGGCGTATTGCAGGCAGTATTGGGCTTGCGGCCCCAGTTGATGACGGGGTTGTCATCCTCGTCAAACTCCAGTTCACCGGTCTCCCGGTTTTTGGCCTGAAAACCAACTTCCACCAGACACATGCGGCAATTGGTAGGAATGCTCATCGCCGGATGGTAGCAAAAGTAGGGGATCTCAATTCCTTGGTCGAGGGCAAATTGGAGCAGGTAATGCTTCCCTTCAAACTCAATGGCTTTGCCGTCGATCGTTACCTTGGGCATAGGTCGTGTTCGTTTTGAAAATTCAAAATAAATTCCGGAAGGCGAATGAGGGTTTTTCCTTTGCCAGAAATAGCCTATTTTTTCTCCGAAACCGGTTCAATATAGAGATATTCTCGCTTCTTTCCTGAAGAAAACTCAGCTTGCAAGTCGGGAAATGCCTGGCAACTTGCCCAACCTTACGGTTGGTTGGCTATAAAGATCTAACTGTCTCCCGGCCAATTGGTTGGAAAGGGAAGTTGAAAAATTTGGGAAACGGGCCTCATATTTGTAGCCAAAAGTTAGTTTTGCCAGCATAATTAGGTGTTGATTGCTTTTTAGGCCAATTTTGTTGGTATATTTTACCCGTTTACTGCCTGCTGCCCTTATGCAACTGCACATTGTCTCTTTCGATGTCCCCTATCCGCCCAATTATGGGGGGGTGATCGACGTGTACCATAAACTGCGGGCGCTCTCAGAACTCGGGGTGCAAATTCACTTGCATTGCTTCGAATATGGGCGGGGAGAAGCGCCTGAACTGGAGGAATATTGCGTAGCGGTGCATTATTACCCCCGCCGGACGCTGCTGCGGTCGCTGCCGATGAAGTACCCCCACATCGTGCGCTCGCGCACCTCCGACCAGTTGCTCAAGCGCCTGCTACAAGACGACGCCCCCATTCTCTTCGAAGGCCTGCACACCACTTACTACCTCAGCCATCCCGAACTGGAGCACCGCTTGCTGCTGGTCCGCATGCACAACATTGAGTGGGAATATTACTATCAGCTGGCCCAAAACGAGCACCGCTATTGGCGCAAGCAGTACCTGCAAGCCGAGTCCCGGCAGTTGCAGCATTTTGAGCAGGTGCTCCCTTTTGCGGACCATATCTTGGCCATTGCCCCCCGCGATGCGGAGTACTACCAAGAGTTGGTGGGCAAGACCCAATACCTCCCGGCCTTCCACGAACATGAGCAGGTTTCGGCCCGGGTGGGGATGGGCAAATATTGCCTGTATCACGGCAAGCTCTCGGTGGCTGAAAACCATGAGGCCGCCATGTTTCTCATCTATGAGGTCTTTGCGGAGCTCGACAAGCCCCTGGTCATTGCCGGCTCGGAGCCACAGCCGGAGCTGATCGCTGCCATCAACGAGTTTGATCACATCAGCTTGCGGCACCACCCGGGCGAGGCCGAAATGGCCGACCTGATGCGCGACGCGCACATCCATGTATTGCCCTCGTTTCAGGCTACAGGCATCAAGCTCAAGCTGATCAACAGCCTCTACACCGGGCGCTTTGTCCTGGTCAATCCCCTGATGGTGAGCCAGACCGGGCTGGAGTTTGCCTGCATCGTAGCCCAGGAGCCTGAAGAATGGCAGTCGCTGATCCGCGATCTCTATCGCCAGGCTTTTACCGAGATCGAAATCGCCCAGCGCAAAGCCACCCTCAACGAGGGATTTTCCCCCCGAAGCAACGCGCGGCGCTTGCTCGACCTGCTGCGGCAAGGCAAGCCGGGCCGGTAGCTCCGAGTAAGATTTGGTTTGACCCAGGATTGGGGGTAAATAAAGAAATCTGTATATTCGACATCCCTGCTGGGACGATCCTCCGGGCCTTTTTCTCTTTTTCAATCAACCATAGGAAAACCGGAAAGCACAGAGGGCGTAACCAGCGGTCAGAAAGCCTCAAGCCTCAAGTCCATAGTCTATATTCCATACTCCATACTCTATACCCTCATCTCTCTCATGATCGAACACATCGAGATCAAAGACACCCCCACCATCGAGACCTACGATCAATATTCTTCCCTGATCATGGCCCTGCGTGAATTTCGGGAAGAAAGTTCCATGCTGGCACCCAAGCTCAAAGGGCGACGGATCTGGATGATCAACTCCACCGCCACCGGAGGCGGGGTCGCGGAAATGATGCCCCGCATGGCCAGCCTGATGCGACAGATCGGCCTGGATGTGCGCTGGGTGGTGATGGGTACGGAAGAAACAGACTTCTTCCACCTGACCAAAAACATCCATAACCTCATTCATGGGGCGGGAGCCCCCGTCTTCAGCGAGGCCGACCGGGAGCTTTTTGAAAAAGTAAACCGGGAAAATGCCGATCACTTTTTGGCCGAGCTGCAAGACGATGACATCGTGGTCATCCACGATCCCCAGCCCATGGCCATGGCGGGGATGCTCAAGGCCAAACGCGACATCACCACCATCTGGCGTTGCCACATAGGGCTCGACGAAAGCAACCAGCATACCCAAGCCGCCTGGGATTTTCTCCGGCCCTACTTTAAGGACTACGACCACATCATCTTTTCCGCTCCAGAGTACATCCCTAACTTTGTCTCCAAGAATGTCTCCATTATTGCTCCGGCCATTGACCCGCTGAGCCACAAAAACCGCAACCTCTACCTTCACAAACTGTCCGGCATCCTGATCGACAGCGGCCTGACCGGCAACGGCCACCAGGCCATCGCCCCGCCCTTCGAGCACCAGGTACGGCGGGTCATGCCCGACGGCAGCTACGGCTCATCCCGCCAACCCGAAGACCTGGGCCTGCTCTACCGGCCGATCATCACCGAAGTCTCCCGCTGGGACCGCCTCAAAGGCTGGCTCCCGCTCATGCAGGGCTTTGCCCATCTGAAGCAAACCCCCGCTTACCGCGAAGGCGATGAGCGCCACCGCCGCCGCCTCGACCTTTGCCGTCTGGTCCTCGCCGGCCCCGACCCGGACTTCATCGCCGATGACCCCGAAGGTAAAGCGATGCTCGAAGAGCTGATCGAGGCGTACAAAAATATGCCCGCCGAAGTGCAGGACGATATCGCGATCTTGCTGCTGCCCATGCACTCGCGCAAAGAAAATGCCCTCATCGTCAATGCCTTGCAGCGCTGCTCTTCCATCGTGGTGCAAAATTCCCTGCGAGAAGGCTTTGGCCTCACCGTGGCCGAGGCCATGTGGAAAAGCATCCCCGTCATGGGCTCCAAAGCCTGCGGCATCCGGCAGCAGCTGCGCGAAGGCATCGACGGTCACTATACCGAAAGCGCCGAAGATCCCGTCGCCGTAGCCGATGCCCTGGACTTTATGCTCAGGCAGCCCAAGCAACGGGAAGTCTGGGGCTTCAACGCCCAGAAGCATGCCATCAACAATTTCCTGGTCTTCACCCAGATTCGCCGCTACCTGCAGTTGCTGACTCAGTTTTAGACGAATAGATTGATTTGGGCGCCTCCCCCCGGTAGGACAAGCCTGCTGGGGGGTCGGGTGCTTCAGGGGTTTCCCGCAAAGCGGGACTCCGTCCTCCGCCTGCGGCTCCGGACCCTCCCTGGCGCCGCACCGGCCTCTGCTCCCGCTACGCAAAAACCCCCGGTGAAAGGGGAGGAACAGCCGAGTAGCCGCCTAAAATCGGCCTCGGGCCGTGAGATACTGGTCTACAAGTAGAGGAAGTTAAGAGAAGGTGCGATCGCCTATCCTTAGAGGTTTCCCAGCAAGATCTCCCCCGCCAGGGCCCACAGCAAAGCGGGCGGTCCATGTGGATCAGTGTCTGGGGGAGGAGTATCGCGGTAGCCGTCCAGGCTTGCCAGCGGGCCAGGGCCACGGCAGGTACCGTGGACTTCGCCCTCGGGGCCTACGTAGGCCCGCAAGGCAGCAAAAGCCTGCCGGGCAGAGGCAGCATAGGGCTCGGCGGGCAGCCAGCCTTCATGCACCGCCCGGGCCAGGGCGTAGGAGATGAGGGCGGTGCCACTCGACTCGGGATAGGACTGCGTCGGTGGCAGATGTACCAACTGATGCCACATGCCCTGCGCATCTTGTCGTTCCAACAAGGCTGCTGCCAGCTCCGATAAGGCTGTCTGTAGCGCTTGGGCCGCTTCAGATTCAGCGGGCAGCCACCGCAATGCATCGGTCAGGCCATGCATCAGCCAGCCTTGGCCCCGCGACCAGGCTCCCGGTGAAAGGGCCATGGGATCTTCCAACCAACCTCGTCCTTGATGGTACAAACCGGTCTCTGGATCGCGCAGCAACTGCCGGTAGAGGCGCACTTGCCGGGCGGCTTCCTCGGCATAGCGAGGGTCGCCGCTCAGGTAGGCGGCCTTAGTCATGCGGGAGACGTACTCCTTCAGGTAGTCGATCAGCAGGTAGCGGCCCGGCTGCTCGAATTTGTGGGTGATCGCGCCTTCTGGCGAGCGGCCTACCTCCTGAAAAAAGCGCTCGCTCTCGTGGAGGAAGGGCCCGGCAAAGGCGCTGTCGTCACTTGCCCGGAACAGGGCGAAATTTAGGGCGCAGAAGGGCTGAGAACGGTAGCTGACCGTGTCGCCCGGACGCAAGCCGCGGGTCTCCCAGACCCCTTGTACCACCGGCAGGTAACGGGTTTCGCCCCGGACCTCATCCAGCATCAGCATCGCTTCCAGGGTGAAATCCAGGTGGTAGGGCCCCCAGGCAGTTTTCGGGGTAGAAAAATGATCGTGACTGGCGAGGTAGTGGCCCGCGATCAGGTCTGCTACCTTTTCCGGAGGACCTCCTGGAGGCGCACATGCCAGGCCGCAGCAAAGTCCAAGGAGCCATATCAGGTGCCGCTTCATTTCATCCACTTCAGCGGTTGAATCTCATTCCGGTTAGCGGTTTTGGGATACGCGTACAAGGCGCGGATACCTTCGGGCGTATTGGCTTTGTCCACCCAATTGGCCCAGCACATAAACCAGCTCCACATCGGCTGCTGGTCCAGAATCTCCGGGGTCGGCACTTCTCCCACTTCCCCCAAGGCGATCAATTTTCCCTCCCCCAACGCCAGCAGGTCGTCGTGGTGGCTTTGCTTGTAGTCGTTGTGGTAGACATCGGCGGCGAGGATATCGACCTTGTCCAGGCCGGGAAAGTAGTCTTCGTAGGCATAGGCCTCGTCATTTTCCCGGTCGCGGGGCGCATTGGGATTCCAAACCCAGATCAGGTTGTGGAGCTGATGATGGTCGACCAGACGGTCGTAGAGCATGTTCCACAGGCGGGCAAAGCCATCGGCCCCGGGCCTATCCCCCCACCAAAACCAGATGCCGTTCATTTCGTGGTAAGGTCGCCAGAGGATAGGCACCTTTGCGTCCTGGATTTGCTTGAGGAAGCCTGCGATGCGGTCCACCTGAGCCAGCCAGCGCCGGTGGATGTCACTGTAGGGGTCGAAGAGGGCCGCCCACTCCTTGTCGGCCATCTCCGCCTGCACGCTTTCTTTCCAAGGGTAGGGCGGCTCGTCCTGCGGGCGACCTACGTGCCACATCAGGGTGATGATGTGGCCTTGGGCGTGCTTACGGATGACTGCTTCTACCACTTTCTGCCCGTGGTCTCCGCTCAGGTAGGAAAGGTCACAGCCCCAGATGGCCGGCAGCTCGCCGGTGATTTGATAAATACGGCCGGTGTACTGGTTGATTTCCCGGTTGTAGTCGTGGTGGCCGGAGATGAGGGTTTTTCCCTGCTGCTGGTAGAGGTATTTCAGCAGTTGCTTGGCTTCCTTAGTCGCCTGCGGGTCAATGGGCTTGAAGGATTGGGCGAACAAGCCCGGGAGAAAGCAGCTGAGCAACAAGATCAGAGAGAGTCGTTTCATGGGGAATTTAGGTAAAAGGTAAGCATGTGAAATATACCAGATTGGGCGGGTAACCCATCCTGCTGTGTGCGAAAGATTACCGCTTTTTCCCATTCACCCAGAGGGCTAACCCCCCCAGGCGGCCTTGTGGCTCTACCTCCACGGCCACACCATCCGGAGCTTGGTAGTCCAACCAAAGCTGCTCACCTTTGACCTCCCAGCGGACCGAGACCGGACCGGCTGGATGGGGCACCGTGCCTTCGGCCCAGTCGAGCGAGGTCGACTGCGGCGCGATGCGCACCTTTTTCGGGTCGATGGCGTGGGGCCAGCCCAGGTTGACGCCCAGCACCTGGGTGCTGAGGAAGAAAGTAGGGCTGCCGCTCCAGGCGTGGCTGAGCGTGCCGATGCCGGTATCTCCGAAGTTTTCCCAGGCAGTGTCATCATGCTCCAGGATCATGGGCGTCCAATGCTTGCGCATGAAGCGTTCGGCCTCGGCCTCGCGCCCGGCCTTATACATCGCTGAAATCAGGTAAAAACTACCGTAAGGATTGGTCTCGCGGTGGCGGTTGCGCTCGCCGATGCTGTCCATCTTGGTGGCGATGTGCGCCAGCAACTGCTCATTCTGGGTTTCGCTAGTCAGGTCAAAGAGGTAGGGCCAGGCACTGGAGATGGGGAAATGATGGTCAATGGGCTTCCCTTCTTTGATGCCATCGCGGAAAGCCCCCACCTCTGCGTCCCAGTAATGCGCTTGCAAGCTCTTTTCCAGCGTACTACGGTGGGCCAACCAAGCCAGACGATCCTGGGTTTTACCCAAGCGCTCGGCCAAGTCCGCCATCTGCGCACAGCAGCGGGCCAGCAAGGCGTGGTACGCAGCACTTTTTACGTCGCTTTTTTCCAGCTGAATCCAATCGATGAACACCCGCTTGTTTTGAATCAAGCCCTGCTTGTCCCGCATCGACAGCCGCTGCTCAATCATCCGCTGGTAAGCCGGATACAGTTCTGCCAAAAAAGCCTCATCTCCGGTATGGTTCACGTACCAGCGTAGCGCTTCCAGCGTCAGCAGCGGGTAGTCCTCTAGCAAGCCGATCTCATCTTCATGTGGGGGCATGCCGGGGTTGAATTGGTCGATGTACATGTCCTGAAACAGCTCCAGGCTGCGGCGCACCAGCCCCCAATCCTGGGCCCCGCTGAGGGTCACCCCGATCTGTGGCAGCATGTCGCCGGCATAGAGGCCCCGTTCCCGAAAGGGCGTATCGGTGTAGCTGTCTTCGGCACAGACGCGCAGGGTGCGCCAACCCAGCTGCCAGATGGCATTGAAGGCGGGGTCAGAGCAGGCAAAGTGCCCCGTCTGCTCGAAGGGATAGACATGCTGCATGAGCCGCACCCGGTGGATCTTCACTGGCCCGGGACCGCGCACGTCTACCTGCAAGTAGCGTAAGCCGTAGGGGCGCAGGGTTTCCAGCCGTCCCTTGCCACCGGCGGCGATGTGACGGGTGGCCA
>CAZIVQ010000166.1:0-7396 GCA_964542415.1 uncultured Bacteroidia bacterium
CCCTTAATACTTTTTAGCAAACTTTCCTAGAAAATTGTGAGCGAAAGGTCAGTTAATAACTGAAAATACCTTTGCTTCCAGCATTGGCATCAGCATGTGGGGAGAAAACCGGGAAGTGCAATTTTTATGCAATGATTTCTCCGTTGACATCCTGGACTTTTATTTAGTTGACTTCGGGGGAGTAAACGGGGAAGTCCGGAAATTCCAGGGAAACCCGGGAGATCCGGCAAATAATTGCTTTACCCGGCCCCTTATCGCAGCTGATATTTTTACTGAACCCGCTAAGACGGAATCATTTATATACTATCGCCCCCCAGGAGATGCGTGCAAAGACCCATTTACTTCCGGAAATTATGTTGAGGAGAATACTGAAGAGATTGAATGCGTACCTATATTCGAAGCAGAGGGTGATTTCGAAGACTACCTGACCTTGCGCGATCAGGTCCTCAGTTTTGATTTCGAGACGGGCGAAGAGGTAGATTACTACCAACTACGCTTTCAAAAAGAACGCCATTTTATTGCCTTGTTGAAAGCCTATTTGAGTGCTAAAGATTATGGGGAAGCATTCAACTTATTAGACCTGGAGGGTACATTCTCTGCCAAGCTAATGAAGTATGGCTTGCAGGTAGATCTGGGGCTTTTCAGCGAAGCAGCCAGGACCCTGTCCGCTTTCCCTGATACTCTTCCAGAAATGCCTACCTTCAAGGCAGTGCAGCAGCTCAGTTTGAATCTATATGAAAATTTGGATTTTACCCTCAGTCAAAATGACTCAACCTTTTTAGATTCGGTTGCCCGCAGCGAAATGGGAATCCGCGCCTATGCGCGAGGCCTATTACATTTACTGGAAGAGGTGCGCGTCCACGAATCGGTTAGCCTGGGTGCCCCCCGATTGGCCGGCTCAGGGGGAAATAAGGTTACTGAGGAGCGGCTGATGGTGTATCCCAACCCAGCTTCTCGCCGTCTCACCGTCACCACCCACAATGTCCAAGCTGGCACGATGATTAAGGTTGTCTCTCTGATGGGGCGGCAGGTATTTTCGGCTAAGCTCACCCAAGCTAACCAAACCCTGAAGGTCCCCATCGGGGATTGGCCAAGTGGCATCTATGTCCTGAGCCTGCTTGATGCGCAGGGGAATAGCCTGGAGCAAAAGAAGGTTTCTGTCATTCGCTGATATCCATGATTTTAAGCTAGCACCTGTAGAGGTACAGGTGCTGGCTTCTTTTCCACTCAAACAAGCCTGGTTATGAAAAAATGGATATGGTATCTGTTTTTTGGCAGCTTGGGACTCAGTTGGGGCTGGGGACAGGAGCTTTCTTTGCATATTGCTGCAGACAGCTCACATTTCACTTACGGGTATAGTGTACAATCCCTCCCAGATGGTTATGTGATGATTGGCTTGGTTAGCTGTCATGACAGCACTTCAACTTCTTGTAGCTTTGTAAGAAGAATAGACCTCAAGGGAAACCTTATCTGGGAAAAAATCCTTAAAGCCCAACCCGATGAATCCTGGCAGCTAACGGTAAGAGATTTTTTACTGATTGATGATACCCTATACTTCGCCAGCATGATCCGCAAAGGGGACGTGCGGGATATTCGCGTGCTGTCCATGGACCTGAATGGAAACATATTGGCCTTACAAGATTACCGTCCAACTGACTTTTCGCATTTCCTGAGGGATATGGAAGCAGACGGGCCTTATTTTTGGACCGCTAGTTATGGGTTATACTCGCAAGGGTACAAAATACATCTGATGAAATTCGACCATCAATTGAATCTATTGGCTGAATGCTTTATTGGAGACCCCAATTTGCCTGATCTCAATGTTAACCTAAAAAGATTACCCTCTGGGGAGTTTATTTGTGCTTATTCCGAGCAAAACTCAGGTATATTACATGATTTAGTTATTTCTCGCCTAGACAGTAATATGCAACTGTTATGGGAAAGGAAAATGTTTCCTTACCTGGGTGGCGGAGAACGGGCAAAAATAAACCCCACCGAAGACGGAGGATATTTGGTTGCCTGGCGCTTTAAGAAATTTGATCCTTTCAATTACCCCTATCCTACCGCTATCTATAAACTAGATTCCTTGGCTGAATATGAATGGGAACACATCTTTTTTCATAAATCAATCAAGGTTCACTTTAATACTCACATGACAGATAGCGGGAATGTGTTCGGCGTAGGCGAAACCGATTACTGGCGCATCAATGACATTTACCCTGAGCATTTCTTCGAGGCTTGGTGCTTTTTGATTGCACCTACAGGACAGGTACTATGGGAGCGCAATATTATCGATACTCGCCGGTTTCACGGAGGCGCTTTTCTGGATGGTGAGGACACACCGAATGGGTATGTATTAGGCGGGGTGAGTGTTGGGGTGGACTCCTTGGATTCTACGTCTTTTGATCACAAGTACTGGCTCCTCTCCCTCGATCAGCAAGGCTGCTGGAATGGCGACTGTAGCGAATACATCATCATCGACAGTGATTCAACCACGCTTACTTCGGCAGAAGCGCGCTCACTTACTCCTTTAAAGCTATATCCTAACCCTACCTCCGGGCCATTTACCCTTGAGTTGCCTAGCGGTACCCACGCGGCCCATCGGCGGGTGGAGATCATGACTTTGAGCGGGGAGAAAGTGAGTGAGTTCCCGCTGCGCTCGCCTCAGTCTACGCTTCACCTGCAAGGGCTCCCCGATGGGGTGTACCTGGTCCTCGTATACGAAGGCCCTGACCTGATCAGCCGGCAGAAGGTCGTGCTGCAGCGCTAACCATTGGAAACCCTCATAAGCGTTCCGAAACGCTTGTGAGGGTTGGCTACGGCCGGAAATAGCCCGCCTCTTTTTCAACTCCTAACTTTCTCTCATCATGAAAAAGCTCTTTCTTTTCTGTACGATGCTCTGGGCAGTAGCCCTTTTGGGGCAGCAGCCTTTTGCTCCCTTAGGGGCGAAGTGGTATGTGGGGTATGGTACTTGGGATAATCGGTTGGCAGACTTCAAGGTTATTGAGCCATTGGGCGATACAATAGTGAATGGATTGACCTTGCAAAAAATAGGAGAAGCTGGGGGAAACCTGCCCCCTGACCTGCTGTATCAAGACAGTAGTCGAGTTTACTTTTGGTCTTCTACTGTTTCCGAACTCCGTTTGATCTACGATTTTGGGGTGACAACCGGGGATTCCGTAGGCTTTAAGTTCGATATACCCTTTCCAGATAATGGTGTTTGGGAAGGGGTTGTTATTAAGGATACCTTACTGGAGACTATCTCAGGGGAAATTAGAGAAATTACTTGCGAACTGACATTTTCGGATCCATCTTCTTGGGGAGTTCCCATACAATATGCCTACGCTGAGCGGATTGGAATGTCTATTGGGGAGTCAACATTTATCCCCCAAAAAAGTCCACTTATTCCTTCAGACCCAAGAGACATTTTTATACCCATTCCAGGAGTACCTACGCCCTTTCTTCGCTGCTACCAAGATGATAGCGTATCCTACCGTAGCCCCTTCTATGCCACCTTCGGCAATTTGCCCTGTGACTACCGCCAACCCGTAAGCATTGACCCAGCGGAGCATGCTCAGCTTCAGCTTTTCCCCAATCCCACGACCGGCCTCTTTACCCTTACCTTGCCGATAAATACCCAGGCTTACCCTGTCCATGGTCGCCTATTCGACCTGAAGGGCCGGGTGGTGAAGGACTTCGCTTTTGCTGGCCGGGACCTGACCCTGGACCTCAGCGATGTACCGGTGGGACTGTATGGCCTGGAGGTGTATGCTGGAGAGGAACTACTAGGGCGGGAGAAGGTGTGGGTATGGCGGTAATAAATAGCCCCAAAAAAGGACGGGCCAAATATGGTAGGCCCAGGCAGCTAATAGCACTGCGCGCGGCCTCGCTCGACGGCGTAGGAGCGCCCATCTACGGTGACTTTGCCGTTTTTGAGGGTAAGCAGGTAATCTTGCGTGCGGCCGTCATCGTTGCGGCCGCGCAGGTAGCATTGGCCGTTGCGTTCAAAGAGCTCCCAGCTGCCGCTGAGGCGGTCGAGGCTGGCGGCCCCCACGCCTCCGCCGTCGGGCACGTAGACGGAGCTTTCGCTGCGGTAATGAAAGCGCCCCGAGGCGCAAAGGTCGATGGTGATGGTGGCCCCGCCGCCGCCGTAGCTGCTGGTGTAGTTGGTGTTGATCAGGGTGAGGCGCGCCCCGCGCAGGCCCTGGTCCCATTGCTGGACCACGGCGCTGCTGCTTTGGCTACGCGAAGGGGCCGGCGCTGTGGGCGCGCTTTGGTTGCCGCCCCAACCCTGTCCTTGTGCTGCACCTGCGCGCTGACCGCCCTGTACCCGCTGAAGCTGGTAAGAGAGGCCATTTTGCAATTGCACGTAGAGGGTGCTGCCCTGGAGCAGGCCCTGCCAGTAGTACATGAAGCCCTGGGCCTCGTAGGCCCCGGCGATGTTCACCCCATCCTGGCTCATGGCCGAGACCGGGAAGGTGCCCGCCTCGCTGACCGATTGGCCCTGGTACACGCCTTGGCTGCCTTCCAGGGTGAGGGTGAGGCCCGCGCCCTGGTAGGTGCCGCTGAGGTCTTGGGCGAAGGAAAACTGCGCAAGCAGGACAAAAAGGCTAACGAAGCAAAAACGAAACCGCTGCATGGTAGGTGATCGTTAAAGGTGGAAGGTGGTGCGGTAGAGATTCGCCCATTCTAGTCGCAGCCCCAAGCCATTGGTCACCCCCCAGAGAAAATTTCCCGCGCCAGGGGGCGTTTCCTGGGGACAGGATGGACAAGATTTTCAAGATGAACAAGATGCCCCAGACCTACCAATCTCCGGTGCCCGGAGTCCCAGACCTGTAAATCTCCGGTGCCCGGAGTCCCAGACCTGCCAATCCTGTAAATCCTGTCCCATTCTGTAAATTCTGTCAAATATTACATCCTTCACCGCATTTGTCCCGGATTACGTACCTTTCTGGGGCCAATACGGGTTGCCGCTTTCTCCTGCAACCTCCTTTTTTCACCCCTCCTTCACGCTTATGCGCGCATTCATTCTGAGTTTCCTGTTTGTCTCTCTGTTGCTGGTTCCGGTCGAAGCATGGGCCCAAAAACCCAAGCCCAAGGACTTTGGCATCCGCTCCAAAAAGGCCATGCACTACTACTTCGACGGCCTGCAACTGGCCCAGTACCGCGACCGCGGCGGGGCCATGCAAGCCTTCAGCGAGGCCATCGCCATTGAGCCCGACTTTGGCCACGCCCACTATCACCTCGGGCTCAACGCCTACGTGCTGCGCGCCTACGAGGAGGCCTTGCCGCACCTAGAAAAAGCCTACGAGCAGATCCCGGACGAATTTGCCATGCTGCCCTTTTTCTTGGGCGAAACCTACCTCAAGCAGGGCGAGTATGAAAAATCCATTGCGCCGCTGACCGACTTCGTGCAGAAAGGCGTGGGCAAAAAGGCCGACCTACAGCGGGCGGCCATCGACCTGCGCCATGCGCGCTTTGCGGCCAAGGCCATCCTGGAACCCGTGGAATTCGAGCCGGAAAACCTGGGCGAGACCATCAACAGTGAGCGGGACGAATACCTGCCTTACCTCACCGCCGACGACAGCTACCTGCTCTTCACCTCGCGGCGGCCAGAATCGGTAGGCGGCTACCAGGCCGAGTTGCGGGATTATTCGGAGGATTTTTTCTTCAGCGAAAAGAAAAATGGCGAATGGCAGCCGGTCCAGAACCTCGGCCCGCCCATCAATACCCCGGAAAACGAAGGGGCCGCCTCCATCTCGCAGGACGGCCGCCTGATTTTCTTCACCGCCTGCAACCAGCCCGGCGGCGTGGGCAACTGTGACCTCTACCTCTCCACCCGCACCGGCGACGCGTGGTCAGTGCCTCAGAACCTGGGGCCGGTGGTCAACAGTGAGACCTGGGATTCGCAGCCGTGCCTCGCACCGGACGGCAAGACGCTTTATTTCGCTTCGATGCGACCCGGCGGCGAGGGCGGCCGGGATATCTGGTTCAGTCGCTACGTAGATGGCAGCTGGACCGAGGCTCAGCCCTTGGGTCCGCCGGTCAATTCGCCCGGCAACGAGGACTCGCCTTTCCTGCATGCCGATGGGCGCACGCTCTACTTTTCCTCGGATTTCCATCCGGGCTTCGGTTCGCAGGACCTCTTCGTGAGCCATCAGCAGCTTGATGGCAGCTGGTCTGAGCCAGAAAACCTGGGCTATCCGCTCAACACTGCCGCCGATGAGAGCAACATCTTCGTCAACGCTTCAGGCAAAAAGGGCTACATCAACTCGGACCGCGAGGGCGGCTTTGGCCGCAGCGACCTGTATAGCTTCGAGCTGGATGAGGCTATCCGCCCCCAATTGGCGACTTTTCTGCGGGGAACGGTGGAAGACAGCCTGAGCAACGAGCCGGTCTACGCGCGCATTCGCCTCATCGACGCGGAGCAGGGGGACACCATTCGCGAGGTCTTCTCAGACCAGGTCAACGGCCGCTTTTTGATGAGCCTGCCGCTCGACCGGCAGTATGCGGCCTTCGTCGAAGCGCCGGGTTACCTCTTCTATTCGAAGTCATTCTTCCTCAAAAATTTACCTGAGGAGACCTATTTCGACCTCAGCCTCAAGCTCAAACCCATCCGCAAGGACGAGCAGGTGGTCTTGGAGAATATTTTCTTCGAATTTGGCTCCTTCGAACTGCTGGAGACCTCGGAGCCGGAATTGGAATTCCTCACCTATTTCCTGAAGCAGAATCCGCGCCTGCGCATCGAGATCCAGGGCCATACCGACGACGTGGGGACGGAGGAAGACAACGAGGCCTTGAGCCAGCAGCGGGCCGAATCGGTGCGGACCTTCCTGATTGAGCAGGACATCGCGGCGGACCGCATCGAAGCCAAGGGCTACGGCGAGTCGCAGCCCATCGCCGACAACGAGACCGAGGCGGGGCGGGCGTTGAACCGCCGCACGGAGTTTAAGATTTTGGAGACGGGGGAGTAGGGGAATGGGGAATTGGGGAATTGGGGGAAGTACCGGGTTTGCGCCCGGAAATCGCATTTGACGAAGTTGATTAGAATGAACCTGCTTATCTTAGGCCAATGGTCAAGAAAAACCCCTGCCTGTTATGATCTCAAAAGAGCAAACGCATATCATCCTTCAGGTTTTATCCCCTTTCCAACCCGATGAAATCGGGATATTCGGATCATACGCCCGCGACGAACAAACCCCTGAAAGTGACCTCGATGTGCTGGTCTCCTTCAGGGCCAGGGTCAATCTATTTGACCTGATCGGCCTGGAGCAGGAACTTACCCACAGACTGGGAATTAAGGTTGATTTGGTCACCCGGGGTTCACTCAGTCCCTTGCTGGAACCCCTGATTGAGAAGGACCTCAAAAAACTGGCCGGATGAAGAAGGAACCTCT
>CAZIVQ010000167.1:0-7393 GCA_964542415.1 uncultured Bacteroidia bacterium
GGCACGCAGAGGGGAAAGAGGACGCAGAGAAAGGTCGATTTTCTTCTGCTCTGCGCTCTTGCTAACCTCTGCGTGCAAAGAATCAGGAAGCCCCAGAGAAATACTGATTTTCTTCCGCTCTGCGCTCTCCCTAACCTCTGCGTGCAAATAATGAAGCAAATTCTTTCCCAAAAAGCCCACTCCCCTGGCAGCCGGAGCTGTCAGGGGAATGGGCCGGGAAATCTCGGGACGAGATAGGTTTAGCCTTTGGGCAAATTTTTTAGCGGATCAGCATCAAGGTGCCGCTTTCTTTTAGGAGTTTTCCTTGACGGGATTGGTAGGTGATGGTCCAGGTGTAGGGGCCTTCAGGCAGGGGGCTGCCGTGACTGGAGCCATCCCAGGCTTGGTTGATGTCAGCACTGGCATGCACCAGCTGTTGTTCGGTATTGAAGACTTTAAGGGAGAAGGCTTCGATTTCGCAGCTGTAGCGCAATTCAAAGCGGTCATTGATGCCGTCGCCATTTGGAGAAATGGCGGGCGGAATGAAGGTGAGACAGGGGGCGGTCTCATCGGCGGCAAGAGAAGCCGTCTGCGCCCAGCTCAATCCAGCAAATAGCGGACTAAGCAGCAAGGCTAGCAAAGCACCAGCGAATTGTATCATAGTCAAAAAGAACCTAGGGGTGGGAAAATACACGCGTCCAACTGCCAACAAGCCTGCGAAAAGCCAACGGTATAAATAGGTGTAAATCAATTATTTGCTTTTGCAGAAGCGCGCTGGGATGGCAAGTTACCTTTCCGGTGAGGGCCGCATCCATCGGCTGATGGTGCGTGCCCTTACCGTTAGGTGATACAAGGATATAAATATTTTTTGGGGAAAAGATCTCCGTTCAGGTGAATGGCTGAAAACACGGGGCGAACCTTCTTTTTTTCAGGATAGGTAAAACTGAACGGGGAAAGGAAAAACGCCCTTACTTTGCTACCTTTGTTCCAAATTAGCGTGTGGATGGAAGAAGAAATTGCCTCGCTCCCGGGCCGGGCTGCTGACAAGCGCCCGGAAAATCAGAAGTTCTTTGCGCGGCTGCGCAAGAAGAAGCCCAAAGCCCTCGACCCCACCGTTGCGGCCCTCCACGACGAGGTTTTCGATGAGGTCGACTGCTTGCAGTGCGCCAACTGCTGCAAGACCACCAGCCCGGTTTTTACCGACCACGATATCCAGCGCATCGCCAGCCATCTCAAGCTGCGGCCGGCTGCGTTTACCGAGCAATACCTCCACCTCGACGAGGACGAGGACTACGTGCTGAATGAGGCCCCCTGCCCCTTTCTCGCCCCCGACAACTATTGCCTCATCTACCCGGTCCGGCCCAAGGCCTGCCGCGAGTATCCCCACACCCAGCGCAAGCGCTTTCATCAGGTACTCGATCTTACCCTGAACAACACCGCCATCTGCCCGGCCACCTTCCGTATCGTGGAGCGCCTCAAAGAGGAGATGGGGGCTTAGTTCGCTGCCTCGGGCGTCACTTTCTCCCAGCCCGGACAGCGCCCCACCGGCTGCGGCGGGTACTTGGGAAAACGCGGGTCGGTCTTGCTCTTGCCGCACAGCCAGAACACGCTGCCGCGTTTGCTTTGGATGTCGCGCCGGTGCTTACAGCTGGCACAAAGAGAGGTTGGATGCATTGGGTTTAGGATTGAATGCGCGTAGTGTTGAAGGGAAAGCGATCAGACCTCGAGCCGCCTGCCAGTGCAGCCGTCTATATTCTATGTTCTATATTCTCTACTCTCCCCCCCTCACACATACATCAAATTACACCCCCTTAACTCCGCCGTGTCGATGCGGCCCAGCACCTCAAAGGAGCCATCGGGGTGCATGCGGGCGAGGTCGTCGGTAGCGATGAAAGCGCAGCTATGGACGTTGGCCAGGTCGATGAGGTGGAGGCGTCCGGCCCGGCCGGGCAGGGGCTTGAGGCCGTCGTGATGGAGGTCAGAGGTCCAGACCCGCAGGCTGGGCGGGCAACGAAAGCGCCCGTCGTGGCCCAGGTAGGCCTGGGACATCATCTCGGTCATGCCATATTCGGAGTAGATGTGGGGCAATTGAAAGCCGGTCTGCAGGCGGGCATGCAAGGCCTCGCGGGTCAGCTCCTCCTTGCGGCCTTTCATGCCACCGGTTTCGATCACCAGGCTATCAGCTGGTAGCGGCAGCGGCGCGTTTTCCACCAAATCCAGCAACGCAAAAGCTACCCCGATGAGTAAAATGCGCTCTCCGGCGGCTTCTGCCTCCCGGATTGCCTGCCGCAGGGCCTCAAAGTCATGCAGAAAAAAGCCACTGCCTGCGGTCCCAAAGGCCTCCATCCAGCGCTGCACCATGTAAACCAGGGAAGAATGGCCGCGCTCCAGGTAGGAGGGCAGCAAGGCCAGAATCCGGTATTTTCCCGCTGGAAAAAAATGGTGAAAGCCACGCAGGGTGTTGCGGCGGTAGAGGGCGAGGTCACGCACGTGGTGCCGTGAGGGAACTTGCCCGGTGGTGCCGCTGCTTTCGAAGATAACCTTGGCCTCCCACTCGCCGGTCTTGACGGGAAATGATTTGAAGCAGGCGATCGGCAGCGAAAGAGGTCCCTCCCAAGGATAGCCCTCGGCGCTCAGGGCGGCGGCAAAGGCCTTGAGGGTAGGATTGGCGTCCGACTGGTAAGCCCAAAGCTGCGCCATGAGCCGATCGAAGGGGGGATCGGGCTGAAATAATTGATGCAGAAAGGAGGCAGTCGCAAAGGCTGACATGGTCGTAGGTGGGGGAGAAAACCCTTTTTCTTGGCAAAATTACCTGTTACTTTTTCTCCCACTAAAATTCCCTCAACAAAGCAAGCCCCTCGCTTGTTTTTTCTGCGAATCTCAGGCACCTTATTATCCCAATACCGTAACTTTTTCCATGATTGATCTCAGCAAGTTGACCCATCTCCAAACCTTGGGCGAGCTAAAAGCGGCCGGCTATCAGCCTCGCTCCGTCAAAGAAGAACTCCGTCAAAACCTCATCCGCCGCATGCGAGAGGAAGAAAATATCTTTTCCGGCGTCATCGGCTACGAAGAAACCGTCATTCCCGACCTACAACGGGCCATTCTTTCCCGGCACAATATTATCCTGCTCGGGCTGCGGGGACAAGCCAAGACCCGCATCGCCCGGCAGATGATCGGCTTGCTTGATGAATACATCCCCGTGGTCGACGGCTCGGAGATGAACGACGATCCCTTGCAACCGCTTTCGCGCTTTGCCCGGGACCTCATCGCCACCAAGGGCGACGACACCCCCATCCATTGGGTACACCGCAGCGCCCGCTACACCGAGAAGCTCGCTACCCCCGACGTGACGGTGGCCGACCTGATCGGCGACGTAGACCCGATCAAGGCCGCGACCCTCAAGTTGCCTTATTCTGACGAACGGACCATCCACTTTGGGCTGATCCCGCGGGCCCACCGCGGCCTCTTTGTGATCAACGAGCTGCCGGACTTGCAGCCGCGCATCCAGGTGGCTTTGTTCAACATCTTGCAGGAGGGCGACATCCAGATTCGCGGCTTCCAGCTGCGGGTACCACTCGACGTGCAGTTTGTCTTCACCGCCAACCCCGAGGACTATACCAACCGCGGCTCTATCGTCACCCCGCTCAAGGACCGCATCGAAAGCCAGATTCTGACCCACTACCCCAAATCGTTGCAGCTCTCGATGGCCATTACGCATCAGGAGGCAGATTTGGCGGCAGAACAGAAAGAGCTGGTGACGGTCGACCCGCTCTGCGGCGAGCTGGTGGAGCGCATCGCCATCGAAGCCCGCCAAAGCGAGTATGTGGACGAAAAGAGCGGGGTTTCGGCCCGCCTGACCATTTCGGCCTACGAGAACCTGCATTCGGCCGTAGAGCGCCGCGTCATCCTCAACCGGGAAGACAATGGCTACACCCGCATCGGCGACCTGGTGGGGGTGATTCCGGCCATCACGGGCAAAATCGAGCTGGTGTACGAAGGTGAGCAGGAAGGTCCGGCCATCGTGGCCCAGAAGCTCATCTCCAAAGCCCTGCGCAGTACCTTCGCCGAGCATTTTCCCAACCCCGAAAAACTCCGCCGCAACGCCCCCGATAATCCCTACCGCGAGGTCACCCAGTGGTTTGGGCGGGGCAATACTGCCGACCTGCTCGGCGACCTGAGCGAAAAAGAATACCGCAAACTGCTGGAAGGCATTCCCGGGTTAGCCGCGCTGGTCGATGCCCACCATCCCAAAGCGACGAAACCGCAGCGCTACCTGCTGATGGAGTTTGTGCTGCATGGCCTGGCCGAATTCTCGCTGCTCGGCAAAGCTGGCTTGGAGTCCGGCACGCAGTTCAAAGACCTCCTCTCCGGCATGCTCGACTTGCCAGAAGATGACGATGAGGACGAGTTTGGGGGGTATTATGAGCGGTAGGGATGGGGTGTAAGGGTGTAAAGTGTAGGGGAAGAAAATCAGTCCTGTCCTCTAAGCCGCCGGTCCATGCTGTGGTTGCAGCGCAAGCCTGGGCTTGCTACCTTTGGTCAAGGCAGAAAACTGCTCCTCCCGCTTTCCCGCGCCAATTTCCGAATTGGCGCGTATTAAACGAGGAATTTGTAATTTCCCAGACGCGCTCATTGAGCTTGGGAATTACAAATTCCGGATTTAATCGGCACTAATCGCAGATTAGCGCCGAAACAAGGGCCCCCTGATCCCTGAAAACTGATCCCTGTACCCAGTGCGTCCCACCTTTTTCTCCAGCTTATTTCTGCACCCCCGCTTGTTTTTGCTGGGGGCGATCGATGTGGCGGTATTTGTGCTGAGCTATTGGGTTCCGGCTTTGCTGCTGCCGGCCCGGATCGGCCTGCTGCTGTTGGGGTTGCTGGTGCTGCTGGACATTTGGCTGCTGTACGGGGTGGGAGCCGGGCTGACGGCGCGGCGGGAGCTGCCCGAAAAATTCTCCAATGGAGACCCCAATCCGGTCCGCCTGTACCTGCGCAGCCAATACGCCTTTCCCGTCGACCTCAAGCTGATCGACGAAGTGCCGGTGCAGTTTCAGCAGCGGGACCTGAGCTACCGCCTGCACTTACCAGCCAGGGAAACTGGCTCGGTGAGCTACGAGCTGCGCCCCGTGAAGCGGGGAGAATACCATTTCGGGGAGTTGCTGGCCTATGTCAACGGCCCCTTGAGCCTGGTGCGCAGGCGCTTCCGCTTCGACGCCAGCCAGATGGTGCCGGTTTATCCTTCTTATTTGCAAATGCGCCGCTACCAGCTCATGGCCATTTCTAACCGCCTCACGGAGGTGGGGGTGAAGCAAATCCGGCGGCTGGGCCATACCTCCGAGTTTGAGCAGATCAAAGAATACGTGCGCGGCGATGACTACCGCACCGTCAACTGGAAGGCCACCGCCCGCAGCGGCAAGCTCATGGTGAACCAGTACATGGACGAGCGCTCGCAGCAGGTCTACTGCCTCATCGACGAGAGCCGGGTGATGAAAATGCCCTTCGAGGGCATGACCCTGCTCGACTATGCGGTCAATGCCTCGCTGGTGATCAGCAACATCGCCATTTACCGGCAGGACAAAGCCGGGCTGCTGACCTTTTCCGACCGCATCAGCGCCATGGTCCCCGCCGCCGCCCGAGCCACGCAGATGAACCGCATCCTGGAGGTGCTTTACCGGCAGGAGCCTCGCTTTCTGGAAGCCGATTACGGCCGGTTGTACACCTACCTCAAGCGCCACCTCACCCACCGGGCGTTGCTCATTCTTTTTACCAACTTCGAATCGGTGCAGGCCATGCGCCGCCAATTGCCCTACTTGCAGCAGCTCAGCAAGGCCCATTTGCTGTTGGTGGTATTTTTTGAGAATACCGAGCTGAACGAATTGCTCCATACCCGGCCCGAAACCACCGAAGACATCTACATCAAGACCATCGGGGAGCAATTTGCCTTCGAGAAGCGGCAGATCGTCGGCGAACTGGAGCAGCATGGCATCATGTCTATTTTCACCCCCCCTACGGAGCTGACGGTCCACACCCTCAACAAGTACCTGGAACTGAAGTCGCGGGGCCTGGCCTGAGCCAGGGTCGGCGGATTTACTTTCCCTTACTAGTGCTTACGGGGCAAAGTAATTACCCAATTTAAACGTAGCTATTTTTTCGTAGGACAAGTCTGGGACCCGCCTCTGGAGGGGAAGAAAAGCCGATCCTAGCGAGCTAGGTGAGGATTTTCTGACGCAGTACTGCGGAAAAAGAGCAAGTTTAAATGGGTTAGAATTTAGTTCCGTAAGCACTAGCGACTTGCCGCAAGGCAAAGAGACGCGGACGGCTGGGAGCGGCATCGCTCATGAAAGGGGCCACTTGCAATTCCAGCAGGTAGGTGCTATCGGGGACCTCATTGGGGACAAAGATAAATTCGGTCAAGGTAAAGGGCGGGGCGGTTTGGCCTTGGGGAAGGTTTTGGGCGCCGGGGGGCAAGCCCCAAAAGGCATGGTGGGCGGAGAGTTTGCCTTCATCGTGGAGGCGGTCGACCGAGGGCAGGTCGACCAGCAAATGTTTTACCCCCAGGTTGCGCAGGTAGTGCATGGCCTCGCTGGTAAAAAAAGGCGGGTTGAGGCGGGCATAGTCCCGGCTGCGCTTGGCGGTAGCGTTGGGCAGGGTACGAATGACCAGCCCCGCCAGCCAGGCCGAGCCGGTTTCTTGCAAAGCCAATGCGATCAGGTCCCGGTCGATCACCTGGTCTTCGGGCCCAAAATCCGGGTCGTAGCTGTCCCGCGTTTCGCGGGCCGCCCGGGGCCGCAGGGAAATGAGCGTGGCGGCCACCCAGCTTTCGTGCAGCAGGCTATGGAGGCTCAGTCGCTCACCCGTGAGATGCCCCACCCCTTCGGTATGGGTGCCGTTGCAGTGGGGGGTAAAAGTTACCGTCTCAAAATTACAGCTGCCCCCCCGGCGCACATCGCCCACAAAACCGTCCCCCTCGTAAGCCACCGAACGCGCCCGCGGCACCCCATAAGAATTGGGCTGCGGCCCGTCAAAATACAAGGGAATCGCCAGCTCAATGGCCGGCGTCTGCACTTGGAAGGTATGGTCTTCTATCTGAAATAATAGCATGAGCGATGACTCCTGTTTTTACCACGAAGATCACGGATCTTGGATCCCGGAGAAACCGGGAGAGATTTCACCGAGGGGTTCGTTATTCATCATTCCTTGCTCGGTATTCGATATTTCATTCTCCCATTCTCCCAATTCCCCTTTTTTCACCACAGATCATGGACCCCGGAGAAACCGGGGGAACACGGATCATGGATGGCGGTGAAACCGGCAGAGATTTCACAGAGGTCACAAAGGATGGGGCTCATCATTCAAGATTCCTTGTTCGATATTCGATATTTTCCCAATCCCCAATCCCCAATCCCCAATC
>CAZIVQ010000168.1:0-7393 GCA_964542415.1 uncultured Bacteroidia bacterium
TACCAAGCCTCATGAAACCCATCGATCATGAAACAATATGCCCTGACCCTGGACCTCAAAAATGATCCTGCGCTCATTGCAGCCTATAAGCGTCATCATCAGGCCGTGTGGCCCGAGGTTATAGCCTCGCTCAGGGCAGTAGGGGTAGAGGAAATGAAAATCTGGCTGCTGCATACCCGCCTTTTTATGCAGCTGGAGACTCAGGACGATTTTGACCTGGAAACGGATTTGCCGCGTTATCTTACCCTGCACCCCCGCTGCGAGGAATGGGAAGCCCTGATGGACCGTTTTCAGGGAAACGGCCCTGGAGGCAATGAGGACGAGAAATGGGTGGAAATGGCGTGTATCTTCCAACTAAGCGAGCAGCGCAATGAACCTATCTCTCGATGACAAAGTAATCCTCATTCCCGGCGGCGGGGGCCTCCCTGGCAGCATCGGCTACGCCCTCACCGGCATGCTGGCGTCCGAAGGGGCCTGCCCGGTGATCATGGACCTGCACCCCCGGGGAGCCGAACGGGCGGCGGCCTTGCGGGCTGAGGGCTTGCAAGCGCATTTCTTGCAGCTCGACTTGACAGACCCGCAAGCGGTGGCAGACCGCATCGCGGAGGCCGAGGCTACCTTGGGCCGCATAGATGGGGTGGTAAACAATGCGGGCATCAACGACGCCGTGGGCCTGGAGGGCAGGGTGGAGGACTTTGTCTATTCGTTGCAGCGAAACCTGGTCTACATGTTTACGGTCGTCAAGCACGCCCTGCCTGCCCTCAAGCGACAAAGTGGCACCATCCTCAACATCGGTTCCAAGGTAGCCCTCACCGGACAGGGAGGGACCTCCGGCTATGCCGCCGCCAAAGGCGGGGTCCTGGGCCTTACCCGCGAGTGGGCCGTCGACTTGCTCCCCTGGGGCATTCGGGTCAATGCCATCATCATTGCCGAAGCCTGGACTCCCGGCTACCAAGCCTGGCTGGAGCAGTTGCCCGATGGCCCCAAGCGACTGGACCGCATCCAAGAACGCATTCCCCTCGGGCAGCGCATGACCCGCCCCGAGGAAATCGCCGACCTTGCGGCTTTTCTGCTCTCCGCCCGCGCCGCCCACATCACCGCCCAATTCGTCCATGTCGATGGTGGCTACGTTCACCTCGACCGTGCGGTGGGGGGAGTGGGGGAATAGGGGGATAGGGGAATTGGGAATTAGGGAATAGGGAATTAGGCTCGTCGCTCGTCGCTCGTCGCCCAATCGCTCGTCGCTTGTCGCCCAGTCGCTTGTCGCCCAGTCGCTCGTCGCCCAGTCGCTTGTCGCCCAGTCGCTCGTCGCCCAGTCGCTTGTCGCTCAGTCGCTTGTCGCCCAGTCGCTCAGTCGCTACTCGCTCGTCGCCACTCGCGTCGTTCCTCGGAGAATCAGCTGGGTATCCAGCAGCTGAGCTTTGTGCTCGAAGTGAGCGTGGCTGGAAAAGATCTGGTCGAGGAGCATGCGGGCGGATTGCTGGCCCATTAGCCAGGGATTTTGGTCGACGGTAGTCAGCTGCGGGTGCAGGTAGCGGCCAAAAGGGTCGTTGCCATAGCCGATCAGGGAAATGTCCTCGGGGATGCGAAGCCCTTCTTCCCGGATGATACGCACCAGCTCGTAGGCGATGTAGTCATTGAAGGCAAAAATAGCGTCAATATCAGGCAAAGAGGCGCGCAGTCGGTCGGTATCGGATAGGCGAAGGCCCTTGTCGTCTTCGGCATGGAAGATGAGGGCCTCCTCAATGGGCAGGCCCTGTTTTTTCAGGGCTTCGCGATAGCCCAGGTAGCGGTTGAATGTGGTCGAGATATGCTCGGGGCCTTTGAGGTGGGCAATGCGTCGGCAGCCGGTCTGGAGCAAATGTTCTACGGCCTCCGTGGCGCCCTTGAAGTCATCAGAAATAATGTAGGTCGCATCGAGGTCTTCACACAAGCGATCAAAAAACACCACCGGGATTTCTTCCTCCTGCAACCGTCGAAAATGGGTAAAATCAGTGGTGTCGCGGGCATAGGAAACCAGCAAGCCATCTACCCGGGCATCGGCCAGTACCTCAGTCACCTGCTTTTCCTTTCCCCATTTTCCCTGCGAAGTGCAGATCATCAGCTGAAACCCCGCCTCGGTCAGCACATTCTCGATGCCTGCCAAAACCATCGAAAAAAACGGATGCACAAAGTCCGGCACGATCAGGCCCACAATGTAGGTCCGCTGGTTGAGCAAGCTGCGCGCCTGTGGATTGGGGCGATACCCCAGTTCTTTGGCCAGCTTCTGCACAGACTGCCGGGTAGTAATCGCAATCCGGGATTCATTTCGCAGCGCCCGGGACACCGTGGAAGGGGAGAGCTGCAGCTGCTTGGCGATGTCGATAATGCTGACGCGTTTTTTGGACATAGTAGGGAAGATAGGAAAAATGCCGGAACTGCTGTCGGGCAGGGAGCAAAAAAATAGGGGCAAAGAACCGGTCGATTTGGCTGGAAAAAGCCATAAAAACCCCTAATTTGAACCATGATTCAATTTCGAGAAACCGCCTACTGGGCCCTGATCCTGGGAGGCAGCAGCGGCATGGGCTGGGCCGCGGCCAAAGCCCTGGCCGCGGCGGGCATGAACCTGGCCCTGGTACACCGGGACCGGCGCGCCGACTTGAAGGATTGGGACAGCCGCCTCCAGCAGCTCCGGGCCCATGGGGCATCTGTGCTCAGCTGGAACCTCAATGTCCTGCTGCCGGAGCGGCGGGAGCAGGTGCTGACAGAACTGGCCTCGGAGCTTGCCGACCGGGGCGGGAAGGTCCGGCTCTTGTTGCACGCCCTTTCCCGGGGCAACCTCAAACCCCTGCTGCCCGAGCAGGCCGGGCAAGCGGCGCTATCTGAAGCTGACTTACTACATACCGTGGAGGCCATGGGCACCAATCTGCTCAGCTGGGTGCAAGGCCTCCAAGCTGCCGGGCTCTTTGCCGCCGATGCCCGCATCCTGGGCCTCACCAGCGAAGGCAACCAGCGAACCTGGCCTGGCTATGCGGCCGTGGCCGCCGCCAAAGCCACCCTCGAGGCCCTCATTCGTCACCTCGCCGTCGAACTCGCCCCCCTGGGCCTCCGCGCCAACCTCCTTCAGCCAGGCATCACCGACACCCCCTCCCTCCGGCAGATTCCCGGCCACGAAGCCCTTATGGCCCACGCCCGGGAGCGCAACCCCTTTGGTCGCCTTACCACCCCCGAAGATGTCGCCAAGGTCATCCTCTGGCTCTGCACCGATGACAGCGCCTGGATCAACGGTGCCCTGATCCCCGTGGATGGGGGAGAGCGGTTGAGGTGAAGAAGGGAAGAGGGGAATAAGGGGAATAGGGGAAGGAGCACTGCTGAAGCGAAGCTTCGGGGAGTAGGAGGAGTAGGGAATAGGGTTTAAACGGTAAGCTGTTCCCCCTGCCGGAAAGAACTTGCTCCCGCGGATTAAATCCGCCCGTAATATGAGCAGAGTACCTCTCATCTCTCCCCTCTCACCTCTCATCTCTCCCCTCTCATCTCTCAAGTTCCAGGACCAAAATCCCCATACCCGGTACCTCCAGCTGCCCGAGGTCGCGATACCGCTGCCCGGTGGGAATGTCGCGGGCACTACTAAATCCTTCCATCCGCTCAGCATAGCGGCGGGAGTCCAGCGGCTTGGCTTCCTGATTTTGGTTCATGGCCACCATGACGGTCTGCTGCTCGTCGTAGCGGAAGTAGACGTAGACCCCTGCTTCCGGCACAAACTGCATGAGCTTGCCGGTGGTGAGGGCGGAGCTTTGCTTGCGGAAGTTGGCCAGGGTAGCCGTAAAAGCAAAGGCCTGCTGCTCCTCAGGGGTGCGCCCCTCCTGGCGAAATTTGTCGATCTCATCCCCAGGCCAGCCGCCGGCAAACTCTTCGCGGTGCTTGTCGTGGTGGGTGCGCTTCTCTGAATCCGGCATCAAAATCTCGGTGCCGTAGTAGATCATGGGGATGCCCCGGGTGGTGAGCAGAAAGCCCATTCCCAGGTAAAATTTATTCATGTCTTCCCCGATCACCGAGTAAAAGCGGTTCAGGTCGTGGTTGTCGAGAAAGGTGACATTCTGGTAAGGATCGTCGTAGAGGTAATCCTGGGCCAGAATGTAGTACAGCCGGGTCAGGCCGCTGGTCCAGCCAAAGTCTTGGTTCAACGCGTCGATGATGGCGTATTGCAGCTGGAAGTCAGTGATGCCAGGCAGGTGCGAATCGAAAGGCTTGTTTTTGGCGTGGCTGGTAAACCAGGCCTGGATAGGCGTGCCGTGGACCCAGGTTTCTCCAAAAAACATAAAATCGGGGTATTCCCGCTTGATCGCCTTCGCCCATTCGGCCATAAACCGCTGGTCTGGATAGGCATAGGTATCAATGCGGTACGCATCTACCCCAAAGTGCTCGATCCACCAGAGGCTGTTCTGGATCAGGTAGCGGGCCACATGCGGGTTGTCCTGATTAAGGTCAGGCATGTGCTTGTCAAACCAGCCATCGCTCATGAGCCGCCGGTCCTGTTCGGAGGCGTAGGGGTCCATCAGGGTGGGAGCCCGGTAGGTGGTTTTGGTGAAGGTGTCGAACTGGTGGACCCAATCCTGGCTAGGGAGGTCCTGGATGAAATAGTGCTGGTCGCCCACATGGTTATAGATCACGTCCCGCACCACCTTGATGCCGCGTTCGTGGGCCTTCTCCACCAACTCCAGGTAGGTATCGTTGTCGCCGAAACGCGGGTCGATGCGGTAATGGTCGGTGATGGCATAGCCATGGTAGGACTCGTGGGGCTGGTCGTTTTCTTCGGGCGGATTGAGCCAAAGGGCGGTCACGCCCAATTCTTCAAAGTACCCCAACTGATCGATGATGCCCTGCAAGTCGCCGCCATGGCGCTGCAAAATGCCCTCACGCTGGGCCTCGGGTTGTAGCATGCTGGGCACCACATCATTGCTGAGGTCGCCGTTGGCAAAGCGGTCGGGCATGATCAGGTAAATGAAGTCCTCGCTGCTCAGGGTCGGCAAGGGCGACAATGGCTGGCGCCGCCCCCGCAGCTGGTAGGCCACCGTGAGGGCCTGTTTGCCTTGGGTAAATACGATGGGCACCTCGCCCGGCTGGGCGTCCGGCGCGATATTGATCTGGAGGAACAGGTAGTTGGGATTTTCGACCCGGGTGTCTTCAAGCAAGGTCACGCCAGGGTAGTCGATGGAGGGTCGGCTGTCGGCAATGTCCGGGCCGTGTACCAGCAGTTCGACCTGGTGATGGGCCATCCCCACCCACCAGAAGGGCGGATCTACCCGGCTGATGTTGGGGGCTTGGGCGGCCAGCCAGCCAGGTAAGCCAAGCAGCAAGCCAAGCAACAAAAGGCGAGCGGTTTTTATCATCGGGGTGAGTAGTTAGTAGAATAGGGACGGAAAATGAAAACTTTATTCTGGAATATCCAAATACCTGCTCCTTTTATCCATCTTCGCCCCACTTTATAAAGTGGAACCCGCCTTTTTGGCCAGGCCTGGACCGAAAGATCGGGCGAGCAGGAGAGGGTCTGAGTGGGACAGTACAGGCCGGAATGTTTCTGTCCCGGGCAGAAAGGCAAGGTTTTTTGTGTAGTTTTGAGGTAGGATGACCGCGAGGAGCCTTATACCAAAAACCTTAGGAACGCTGAGGGAATAAGTTATCCGAGCTTGCGCAGACCTGTCCCGGCTCGTCGGGAAGCTCAAGCAAAAGGATAAAGTTATTTTCGAAGCGTTTCTTAGAGGCAGGCATCCCTGGCCATGTAGATGCCAGTTGGGATATGCCCACCTGGACCTTCTCTATAGAATAAGCAGAAACCAGCCGGTCCGTTTTCGGATATTATTTTTCTGCATATAACCATTTTAACTTTGTTGCAATAACTTCATGCCTATGAATTTCCAAGCCTCTCCTCCCCGAGCCGGATCTCGCCGTTCCTGGAGCGTCGTGATGGTGGTGGTCCTGCTGCTTTTTGGCAGTGTAGGGTGTAAGTCCAAGAAAAAAGTGGCAGAAACCAACGTGCCCGACCAGACCGCAGCGGCCGAAGCAGCCCAATTGGCCAAGGTGCAGGGCCAACTTCAGGCCATGCTCGACACGCGCTACCGCGACCTCGATCAGCTAGCGGGAGACGAACGCTCCCTGGCCCAGATCAAAGCAATGGGCGTCACCGACCCTACCACCCAGGCTTTGATCCAGCAGGTGGAAGACCATTTTGATGCAGAGCGGCAGCGTCTGAGGGCCCTTCAAAAGGCCATGGAGGCCAAAAACCAAATGGCCGACATGAAAAACTCCCTGGAGCAAACCTTTAGCTCCATCGCTACGGCCAATAGCCTCAACATGGCCAACACCCGCATCGATCGCGCCTTGGGCATGTTCAACTCCCCCGATGCTCCGGTGCTGATCATCATCGCCCGCGAAAACGGTAACCCCGATTACGACGAGCCGACCACCATCAAAAAGTACCTCAACTATCTCAAAGACCAGCAGCGTAACCCCAACCGGGTCGAGAACATTTACCTCGACGCCAACGGCAACATCAAAGAACTGGAATTGATCAAAGCAACCCTCAAGTAATCCCCGTCCATGAATATTCGTACCATTTTTCGCCTTGCCCTCGGTTCTTTCATGCTGACGATTCTGGCTCTGCCAGCCATGGCCCAACCAGAGATCGGTCCCGAAAGGAAAGAGGCCATAGACTCGCTGGCCATGGAAAAGGTCCGCGACCTCAGCCGCTATATCAGCATCATCGGTGACCGTGAAACCCCTTTTTCTGAGGCCAACCGCGTCATCGACCGGGCGGTGGAGCTGTTTTCGGAAGATGCCGAAATCGGGGTTTCTTCACTCTATCGCGAAGAAATCCAATACTTTGGCCCCCGCCGTTACTTCGAGCGGCTCATGGCCCTGAACTACGACAAGATCAAGATCAGCTGGTTCAATATCCAGTACATCTCCGACCTCGAACTCCAGCCTGATGGCCGCTACGTGGGGGTGATTACCATCTACCAGCGCTTCGAAGGCAGTACCGAAGAGGGCCTGGTCTACAAAGACACCACCCGAAAAGACATCACCATTTACGTCGAGCGCAAAGAAACCCAGATTGGAGGACGCCTCATCGAATTCTGGGATGTGCTCCTCGGCGACATTCGGGTGGTAGAGACCAAGCCCTGATCGCGTTTTGTCGTCCTTTTTTGGCTGTCGACCCTCACCGCACGGTTCCTTCTGGCTTTCTGGCGAACCCGGAGACTGTGCGGTGTATTTTTATGGCAAAAGAGGGGGGTAAGGGTTGGCTGTTCCTCCTGTAGGGTAAATGGGGAAGCAAATTCTACCCACCCTTCGTCTCCATTCATCGCTTAAAACCCTGTCAGCGTTCCCAAAAACGCTGACAGGGTTAACAGAATAG
>CAZIVQ010000169.1:0-4239 GCA_964542415.1 uncultured Bacteroidia bacterium
TACGACATCTCGTTGACCGTGACCGACGACTTTGGTTGTACCGACTCCGTCACCGAGCCGCTGGTGCAGGTGACTTTTCCCGAGCCGCTCTTCAGCATTGACGACAGCAGCACCTGCGCCGGGAACCAGTTGGAGTTCATCAACAACTCCAGCGGGACGGGCCTTACCTACGTTTGGGACTTTGGCGATGGCGATACGAGCAGCCTGGCCAATCCCACCCATGCCTACAGCGATACCGGTTACTACGATGTGCAGCTGATCGCTACGGACGTAAATGGCTGCGTAGATTCTATCCGCATCGACAGCGCGGTCTACATCGAGCCGTTTGGGGTAGAATTTTCCGGTACCCCCCGGATTGGGATTTGCCCGCCCTTGACCACCACCTTTTCCGACAGCACCTTTGGCAATGTGGCCTCCTGGCGCTGGAACTTCGGGGACAACTTTGGATTCAGCAACTTGCAGAATCCAGTTTATATCTTCTTCCAACCGGGAGACTTTGACGTCTCGTTGATCGCCACCCACGAAGACGGCTGTCAGGACACCTTGGTAAAGCCTGCCTACGTGCAGGTGGCCGGGCCCACGGGCGATTTTGCGGTGAACCCGGAGAATGTGTGCCTGGGCGATTCCGTCTGCCTCACGGCCAATACCATCGGGGCCGTACAGGCCACCATCGACTTTCGCGATGGCAATGCCTTTACTTTCACCGGGCTCAGCGGGCTGAACGATACCATCACCTCCTGCCATTTGTACCAAAATGCTGACACCTATTCCCCGGTGGTGATCCTGGAAGATGCGCAGGGCTGTGTGTTTGAAGTAAATACGCCAGAACAGACCTCGGTCTATGCCTTGCCGCAAGCGCAGATTGCGCCTCTGGACTCTGCGGGCTGTGTGCCGATGGCCGTGCCTTTTGTCGACAACACCCTCTTGGGCGACACCACCATCGCTACCTGGCGCTGGTCCTTTGGTAACGGCGACACCTCCGACCTGCAAAACCCGGTTTATACCTACACCCAGGACAGCTTGTACAACGTTTCGCTGGTGGTGGAGGATGAAAATGGCTGTGTGGATTCGACCACCACCACCGCCCGCGCCCGCCAAGGGGTCATCGCCGATTTCGCAGCGACGGACCGCACGGGTTGTATCCCCATCGAGATCGGGTTTACTGACTTGAGTACCAATGAACCCCCGGTGAGTTGGAGCTGGGATTTTGGCGATGGGGCTACCTCTACCGACCAAAATCCTTCCCATCCCTACACCAGCAATGGCAGCTATACGGTCACCCTGATCGTGAATGACGCCTTTGGCTGTGCCGATACCCTGGTACGGGAAGAATACATCAACCTGCGCTTCCCTGAGGCGGTGGTCTACTCGGATGTCAGCGTTGGTTGTAACCCGATAGACATTACCTTCCGGGCTGACAGCTCCTTTTCCGACACTACGCTGGTGGCCTACAACTGGTGCCTGACTGACATCAATACCGGGCAAGAAGTCTGTAGCACCACCGGCACCGGGGTCGACAGCCTGATGATCTCCTTTACTGATCCTGGGGCGTATGAAATGGTGCTCAGCATCGAAGACATTGTCGGTTGTGCCGATACTTCAGTGGCTATCCCGATCGACATCTCCAACCGGGTGACGCCCGAGCCGATCGAAATGCGCAATGTGACGGTGCGCAGCGACACCAGCATCGAACTTACCTGGACCCCTTATCCCGGCGGGGACTTTGTCGAGTACGCCATCTACCGCCTCAACGGCCCCAATGCCGGGCTGGTGGCGACGCTCACCGACCAGGCTGAGGACATCTACGTGGAAAGCAATCCGCTGCTCAGTGCCGAGCTGGAGTCCTATTGCTACGAGGTGCTGGTGCAGAACAATTGCCTGGAGTATTCGCTCACCGAAGATACTGAGGAGCATTGTACCGTTGAGCTGGAGGCCACGCCTGAGCTGAACGCCATTGAGCTGAACTGGTCGGCCTATGTGGGCTATCAGGTAGGTGAATACCAGATTTTCCGGGCGGAGTCCTATGACATTGCGACCCTGACCCAGATCGGCTCGGTACCGGGCAATGTCCTGACCTTCACCGATGAGGAGACATTCTGTCGCGACTCGATTACCTACCGGGTGCTGGCCATTGGGTTTGGTGCAGGGGATCAGGTGTCCTTCAGCGACCTGAGTGCCAGCCTGCCGCTGCGACCGCTGCCAATCGAGTCCTCGGACGTGATCACCGCCACGGTGGTAGACGACGAGTTTGTCGAATTGTCCTGGACCGAATACACTGGCACCCTGCCGGGCGACTACCTGGTAGAGCGCTCCAATGATGGCATTGCCTGGGATTCGCTGGCGGTGGTGCCCCTGGGTACGCGCATCTACGAGGACCTATCGGCCCTGGTAGACACCGCTTCTTACTACTACCGGGTCTTCAACCTCGATCAGTGTGGCGACCGCTCCGCAGAGGGACGGCTGGGCAAGAGTATCTTGCTCAACGCCAACCTCGATGCCACCGGTCGCATCCCCGTTATCGACTGGACCGCCTACCGGCAGTGGGGCAATGGGGTGCTGAACTACCAGCTCGAGGTTTTCAATGATCAGCTGAACGACTTCGAAGTGGTAGACAACACGGTTCCGGCCACTCAGCTCACCTACCGCGACGTGCTCACCCAGCTGGAGCAGCCCACCTACTGTTACCGGGTCCGGGCCTTCGAGGTCGCAGGCAATGGGGCAGAAGCCGTCTCTAACGAAAAGTGTGTGACCTTCGGTCCGGCGATTTTTGCCCCCAATGCCTTTACCCCGAACAATGACGGGACCAACCCGGTCTTCCAGGTCTTTGTCCCCAACGTCCAATCGGCAGAACTGATCATCTTCAACCGGTGGGGCCGGGTCATTTTCCAGACCAATGACCTCTCAGTCGGCTGGGATGGCACCTTCAAAGGCGCACCGGTCCAAGAAGGCGTGTACGTATACCACCTCTCCGGCGTCGGGTCTGATGGCACGAGCTTCGACCGCACCGGGACGGTGACCTTGATTCGCTAAGGTCATCCCTGCTCCCTGTGCGAGCTCTTACCCCTCCTGACGCCGGTTATTTCCGGGGCGGGAGGGGTAAGGTTTTTTGACGAAACCAGCATTCCTCTTTTCCTTGTCAGTATGCGCAACCTGACCTTATTTCTGCTATGCTTTTGCTGGGTGGTGCTGGCCCCCGCCCAAAAAGTAGCCCTCGTCCTGAGCGGCGGCGGGGCCAAGGGCTTGGCCCATATCGGGGTGATCAAGGCCCTGGAAGCCGACAGCATCCCCATCGACCTGGTGCTTGTGGCTTAAAATAAAAATTTGATTATCAGGCATTTGTATTTTTCAGCGTGAAATGAAGGAAGGAACTTATTCTTCGGCAGTCACTTATTTCAGCAAGGCCTGCACGTCATTGGGCAGGGCGAAAGCCGCCTGGTGGACGGCTGGGTTGTAGTAGCGGAGGGCATGGGTTTGGACAAAAGCCTGCGCCTGCTCCGGGTCGATGGTCAGGGGATCGGCTTGGTCCCGGGCACAAAACGAAAAGCCCCAGCTCCCTCCGGGCAGGGTCGGCACATGGGCCAGGTAAAGGGACACTTTTTCCTGGCCAAAAGCCGCTTGTTGTTGCTGAATATGGGCTTGAAACCGATCGGGCAGGTAGCGGGGCGAGGTGCTTTGCGCCACCACGATCCCCTGCGGCCGCAACAACCGCCGGGCTGCCGCATAGAGGTCGGCCGCGGGTAAGCCGGGCCCCCCGGCAGGTAGGTCGATCAGGATCAGGTCGTATTGGGCGGCGGGTGCGGCTTGCAGAAAGCTGAGCCCATCTTGGAGGTGCAGCCGGACCCGGGGATCTTCGAGGCTGCGGGCGAGTTGGGGAAAATGAGCGGTCGCCGCAGCGACCACGGCCTCGTCCCATTCTACCACCGTGATGATGGGCAGTTGTGGGTAGCGCAGCAGCTCAGTGGCGGCCCCCCCGTCACCCCCGCCAATCAACAGGACCTCCCGGGCGTGGGAGAGCGTCTGCATGGGCACGTGAACCAGCATTTCATCGTAGATGTAGTGGTCCGCTTGGGTCATGGCGATCTGGCCGTCGAGGGCCAAGAGGGTGCCATAAGCCTGGGTTTCATAGACCTCGACCCGCTGCTGAGGCGATTGCTGCTGCCACACGCGTCCGCGGTGTTTGAGCGAAAGGGCGAGCGACTCACTGCGGTCGGTAAACCAGAGCTCGCGGCTCACTTGATA
>CAZIVQ010000169.1:4249-7390 GCA_964542415.1 uncultured Bacteroidia bacterium
GGGGGGGGGGGGGGAAGTGGTTGGGGAGCCCTGGGCCTGGTAGCCTGTCAGCAAGGGCAGCGCCCCCCGGCGGAGGTCCATGGCGGTGCCTTCTGCTGCCTCCAGGCCTGCCTTGAGCCAATGGTAAGCCACCCAAGGGGACACTTCGCTGCCACAGGTAAACAGGTCCACGGCCGCATAGCCCGCTTCCGGCCAGGTATGGATGGCCAGGTGGCTTTCTTGGATGACCACCACCCCGGAGACTCCATGAGGCGAAAAGTGGTGAAAGGTAGCGTTGATCACCGTGGCCCCAGCTTTCGCTGCTGCTTCGAGCAACAGCTTTTCTACCGCCACCACATCATTGAGCAACTGCCGGTTGCAGCCATAATATTCTACCAGCAAGTGTCTTCCGAGTGCATCCATGCCGCGAAGATAGGTAGCCGCAGAGAAAAGGAACTGACCTCAGGGAAGAATTGCCGATTTGCTACCCACACCGATAGGGCAATTTGCCGGTTAGTTGTTTGAAATAGAGAAAACCAAATTCTTGTCTTCGTGCAGAAAGCCGGGGCTCGCGGTTGTTTTCCGGACTGCCGGTCTGTAATTTTGCTTGCACAGTTTTCGTCCCTTTTGTATCCGAAAATTTTCTCTCTCCGGTATTTTTTGCTACCCGTGTACCCCATTTTCCGATGCATCTGCAGCGGTGGATAGCATAAGCAAACACCCTATGCGCCTTTTCTTTTCCCTCTTGATTTTCTCTTGCTTTATTCCTTTTGCTGCGGTAGCAGGTAGTCCAGCTAAGCCGCAAGGGATTCAATGCATTGTCTGGACCGATGTCCTGGTGGAGCCAGAAAATTGCGATCAACGCAACGGCAGCATCACCCTGGTCCATGATGGCACCGCGCCCTTTACCTATGCCTGGACCCACGATCCGGGTCTGAATGATTCTACGGTTACCGGGCTTGGCGCGGGGGTCTATGCGGTGACCGTAACCGATGCGGCGGGTTGTAGTGCCGATACGACCATTCTGCTTCAGGAAACAGATTACCCTGTGGCTTTCGTCAGCTCCATCACGGCCCCTTCCTGTTCTGGGCTGAGCGATGGCGGTGCCAACCTGACGGTGGATTCTGCTAATTATACCATTACTTGGAACACCATTCCGCCGCAGACGGGGGTACAGCTTTCGGGGGTGCCAGCCGGAGCCTATGAGGCGACGGTCGAAAACTCGGTGGGATGCCAGGCCCGGGTCACGGTGAACATCCCCGAATCGGCCGGCTTGGTGTTTGCCGCGGAGGTGACGCCCGCCTCCTGCGGAGCCCCGGTGGGAATCATCGTGGTGAGCCCTCAGCCAGGCAATGGGGGCATCGCTCCCTACACCTACACCTGGTCCTCCAATACCGGCGGCGCCAGCGGACCTTCCGCCAGCAACTTGCCCGCAGGCAGCTATACGGTCACCATCAATGACGTAAACGGCTGTCAGACGAGCTTGCTGATAGATGTGCCCAGCGACAACGACAGCTTTGACGCAGATTTACAGGTCGATGATGCCGCCTGTTTTGGCGATAGCACCGGCTCTGCCAGTGCCGTGCCGATCGGCGGGACGGGTTCTTATACCTACGAATGGGTGACCCTGCCCGGTGAGCAAGTGATCGGGAATACAGCTTCGATCAACAATGTCCCCGTCGGCACCTACGGCATCGTCATCACCGATGCGCAAGGAGCCGACTGCACCTTTGAGGGACAGGTGACCATTGGGCAACCAAACCCGGTGTCCCCTAATTTTCAGACCGTGGAGGCTTCTGGCTGCCGGGATGCCGATGGGCAGGTATCGGTAGAACCCAGTGGGGGAACCGCCCCTTACAGCGTCCTCTGGAGTACGGGTGATACCAGCCTGGTGGTCGACAGCCTGCGGGCCGAGGTATATGAGGTGACAGTGACCGATACGTTGGGCTGTGCGACTACCCAGTCGGTGGTGGTTTCCAATACCGCCGGCCCCTTTTTCGAAGTGGAAATCCTGCGGACCGATGTGTGTGGCCTGGGAGAAGGCATTGCCCGGCTCAATATCACCGAAGGCACCGCACCCTATCGCATCAACTGGTGGACCAACCGTTCGCAGCCATCTGACAGCTCACTCTATGCCTACAACCTGTTTACTGCCGAAGGAACTAACTTATACTCGGTAGTTCTCCAGGGAGCGGACAGCTGTCTGGGTTACAAGGTGTTTTCTATGCCAGGCAACAATCCCATGGAGATCACCAATACTGAGACCACGATCGAATACTGCGACCTGTCCAACGGCACCGCCACGGTGGCCGTGCGCGGGGGAACCGCGCCCTATCGCTACACCTGGAGCAGCAGCCCGCCACAGCGGCAGCCCACGGCTACCGGTTTGATTACCGGCCCCTACGAAGTGATCGTCCGCGACACCAACAACTGTGAGGTGGGCACGATCATGGAGGTGGGGTTTGAGGCAGGGTTCAGCCTGGGAGTAAGCACCACCGAAGAAACCTGTTTTGATGCCAGGGACGGCACGGCGACCGCCATCACGGCGGGAGGAGAGCCGCCTTTTTCTTTTGAGTGGAACAGTACCCCGCCACAATTGGCAGAAACGGCCCTGGACTTGCCCGGCGGGGATTATCAGGTGCGGGTGGTCGATAGCAGAGGGTGTATCCGCACGGGCTATGGGGTGGTGGAAGCGGGCCCCCGGGTCATCGCAGATTTTGTGGCCAATCCCGATACCATGGAGGCCATGTTGCTGAGCGAGGCCACCGTTGCTTTTCGGCACCGGGCTGAAGACGGGGCGGTCTACCGCTGGGACTTCGGCGATGGGGATACCTCCCGGGCCGCCAACCCGATCCATGCCTACGAGGACACCGGGCGCTACGTGGTCGAATTGCTGGTGACCGATGAAAGCGGCTTGTGCCGGGACTCGATCCGGCGGGGGCCTTTTGTGGTGTCGCCCGAGGCCTTTGTGTTTATTCCCAATGCTTTTACCCCGAACCAAGACATCTCCAACGATGAGTTTTATATCGACGGGGCCTTCCTGGAAGACCTGGACCTGCGCATCTTCAGCCGCTGGGGGCAGGAGGTGTTTTATGGCCAATCGAAAGAGGACCGCTGGGACGGGACCTTACCCGATGGGCGGCCCGCGCCGGAAGGGGTATA
>CAZIVQ010000170.1:0-7387 GCA_964542415.1 uncultured Bacteroidia bacterium
TTACCAGGGACAACAGGCCACCCTGGACCTACGGGACCTGAAGGTGAAGGGCTTACTGCTGGTGCGGGTACGTGCCGATCAGGCTACCGAGACCTTCAAGGTGCGGTTACGATGAAGTCGGGATAGGCGCGTCTTGTCCCTATTGAGAAGATGAACATGAAGGATTTCACCGACCTTGCCTTACTCCTGTCCCCTACAACTTATGGCCCTTCATATAGGTGATTAGCAATTAGTTAACGGGGCCGGGACCCTCAGGTCCTTGCCCCCTTTCATTTCTCCCTTTTCCATGAAAAAATACCTTCTAGGGCTGGTTTTGCTGATCTTTGCAGGCATGCGCCCATCTGATTCTTCTCCTCGCCTGTATCAATCTGAGGCTTTTACCCTCTACGCAGACCGCGTCGTGCAAGGGGATTTTGAAGCCAAAGCGTTGTCTCCGACCCATTTGGTTTCCAACTACCGGAGCACCGCCCACCGGCATTTCTCTCGCTTGATCACCTTCAAGGTCGCCATCAATGAAAAGGATGTGGAATTGCCGTCGGGACAGGATCATTGGGTGCTGGTCGGGGAGGAGGCAGAAACGCCCGTGATCCAGTTTGGGGAAAGGCCCGCGCCGATGCCGGCTGCTCCCGACACCTTTCTCCCGGTCAACTACCGCTACACCTTCCGGCTGGATATGTCTCCCGTGATGGAGCAGTTTGAAGCGCAGGGCTACTTCGAAGCCTACGACGGAACCCGCATCGCCCAAAGCGATTTTAAGGGATTTTTCCTTGCGGGGGGATCCGCGCCGCTGAGCTGGGATTTTTCTAACCTGGCCGAAAAAGGCCTGAAACTGGAGCCTACCGGCGAAGGCCATATCTATGCCCTGAGCGTGACCCTCAATCCCTATGACGCCGCCTCAGGTGGCGTGCGGGAATGGCAGCCTACCCTGGACCTGAGCGCCAAGCCCCGCTACGAATCTGATCAACCGCTGGTCGATGCCCTGTTCAACCTGTCGCTGGAAGAGGCCCTGATGAATATCGAGGCGGACAGCACCTTGCGCACCGGCGCCAAATGGGGCGGGGTCTGGACCCGGGACATCAGCTACAGCATTCTGCTGGCCTTTGCCTACCATGAGCCGGAAATCGCCCGCATCAGCCTGATGAAAAAGGTGCAGCAGGGCCGCATCATCCAGGATACGGGCAGCGGCGGGGCCTGGCCGGTGTCCTCGGACCGCACTACCTGGGCCCTGGCCGCCTGGGAACTGTACAAAACCACCGGAGACCGGGCCTGGCTGCGTCAGGCCTACGAGGTTATCCAACGCTCCCTGGCCGAGGATGCCCGCGTGCTGGCTGCGCCCGAGAACGACCTTTACCGGGGCGAATCTTCATTCCTCGACTGGCGCGAGCAGACCTACCCCAGATGGATGGACAACCGCGACATCTATGTTTCGCAAAACCTGGGCACCAACGTGGTCCACTACCAGGCCCACCGCATCTTGGGCTGGATGGCGGAAGCGCTGGGCGAGCCTGCTAATCCCTATGCCTCCCGCGCCGATGACCTCAAACAAGCCATCAACGAGCAATTGTGGATGGAAGAAGAGGGCTATTACGCGCAGTACCTCTACGGTCGGGAGCACCTCTACCGGTCGCCCCGCTTCGAAGCCCTGGGGGAGGCCTTGGCGGTGCTATTTGAGGTGGCAGACGAGCAGCAGGCACGCCGCATCTTGGGTGGCGCCCCGCTCACCGAGTTTGGCACCACCTGCATTTACCCGCAGATTCCCGGCATCCCGCCCTATCACAACAACGGCATCTGGCCCTTTGTGCAGGCCTATTGGAACCTGGCTGCCGCCAAGGTAGGCAACGAATCCGCCCTGGAGCACGGCTTGGCGTCCATCTACCGCGCCGCCGGCCTGTTTCTCACCAACTACGAAAACATGGTGGCCCGCAACGGTGACTACTACGGCACGGAGATCAATTCGCACCGCATGCTGTGGAGCATGGCGGGCAACCTGGCCATGGTGCATCGGGTTTTCATGGGGCTCAACTTCGAACCCGATGGCCTCCGCTTCGCCCCCGTGGTCCCGGCCAGCTATCCGGGTACCAAGCGCCTGAGTAATTTTCGCTACCGGGAGGCGAACCTGGACATCACGGTACAGGGGACGGGGCGGGAAATCGCCCGCATCACCCTGGATGGCAAGCCGCTGGCGGAGGCTTTTCTTCCCGCCAACCTGCAAGGAAAGCACGCAGTCCACCTGCTACTGAGCGATGCTCCCCTGCCAGCCCAACGCGCCAATCGGGTGGCCAATCACTTTTCGCTGCCCACGCCGCAGGTCAGCTTACAGGGCCCGGCCTTGCATTGGGCGGCCATGCCGGAGGCCGCTAGCTATCGGCTTTACCGCAATGGCAAGCTGTTGACGACCACCCAGGAGACCACCTATGCGGTAGCAACCGACGATCCCGGCGAGTATGTCATCAGTGCCGTGGATGCCCAGGGGTACGAGTCCTTTGTGAGCGAACCGCTGAGCCTGAGCCGTGAAACGCGACAGGTCCCATTGGAGCGCATCGCTCCAATGGCAACGCTGCCTTTCACGGGATATGAAGGCAAAGGATTTGTAGAAATAGCGACTAACCAAAACCAGCACCTCGACATTCCCATCGAAGTGGAGCAGGCGGGCACCTATCGCCTGGATTTCCGCTATGCCAATGGCAGCGGCCCCTGGAACACCGACAACAAATGCGCCCTGCGCAGCCTCTACGTCAATGGTGCTTATCAGGGGGCAGTGGTTTTTCCCCAGCGAGGCAAAGACGAATGGTCTGACTGGGGCTATTCCAATGGATACGAGCTGGAATTGCCGGCGGGGGAGCACCTGATCTCCTTGACCTTCGAGCCCTGGAATCACAACATGAACCTGCTGGTCAACCGGGCCATGCTGGATTACCTGCGGTTGGTAAGGGTAGGGGGGTGAATAAAGGGTTGTGTAGAAGCGCCACGCAGGTGCGCCCCTACGGTGGATGGGGCGCACCTGCGGCAGATAGGGCTGGCTTTGCAGGCAAGTGGCCTCGACGCCCCCTCAATACCCCCGTATCGCCTTCACCTGCCCCAGCGCAAAGAGCCCCGCTGTCTCGGTGCGCAGGCGGGTCCGGCCGAGGTGGACGGCCAAAAAGCCTGCGGCTTGGGCGGCGGCGTACTCCTCGTCGGTGAAGTCGCCTTCGGGGCCGATGAGCAGGCAGAGGCGCGAGGCGGCGACCACCTTTTCGTGCTGGCTTGAGAGGGGAGTGGGGGCATCGCCCCGGGCGATGAAGGCCGCCTCGTAGGCTCCGCTTTGGGTGGCGATCCAGTCGTCGAAGGCCTGCTCTGGCAGCAGGGTCGGCAGGCGCGAGCGCAGGCACTGTTTTGTCGCTGTTTGGATGAGGGTTTCTAATCGGAAAGGGTTAACTTTCGCTTTGTACTTTTCGGTGCGGGCGCAGCGCAGCGGCTGAATGCGATGGATGCCCAGTTCTACGGCCTTCTCGACCAGCCATTCGAAGCGATCTTTGAGTCGAAGGGGCGACACGGCCAGGGTCAGCTCACCTGCGGGCTCGCCCCAGCCTTTTTGCTGGTCCAGTAGCGTCAGTTCTACCTTTTTGGGGCCGGCTTCGGTGATGCTAGCCAGGTAGTAAACCCCTTGACCATCAATGCAATGAATCTCGTCGCCTACCTGATGCCGGAGCACCTTCACACAGTGCCGGGCTTCGTCCTCAAAAAGAGCGGCCTTTTGCTGTGAGAGAATTTTCGCTAGAAAGATTTGCATGCTTCCCGATTTTTCCCGTACTATGTAATGCGCCCATGCCAAAAGAGGACCATCCCCTCGGCGCACCTTTTATCTATTACTTGCTTTGTTCGGACGACTGCGACCGGTGAGGCAAGAATTTCTATTTTCTGCCGTCTCGGCTTGGCTTGTCATAGGGCAGACCGAGCCGGCGATCGTTTTAGTTAAGACCATCAAATTACTCAAAAAACTTCACTGACATGAGTTTTACCGAGATCCGGCCCAAACAAGGGCTTGAAACGGTTGGCATCCAGCATGCCGGCCGGGTATTTTGGAACCTTTCTCCTGCTAGCCTCATTGAGGAAACCCTTCATCGCCAGGAAGGTACCCTGGCTGACACCGGTGCCCTCTGCGTCGACACCGGGGCCTTTACCGGGCGCGCCCCCAAAGACAAGTTTGTCGTCCGTGATGCCACGACCGAGGACACGGTCTGGTGGGGGAAAGTCAACCAGCCCATTGCCCCCGAAAAATTTGACCAGCTCCTGGGCAAAGTCAAGGCTTACCTGCAAGGCCAGGACCTTTTCTGCCGCGATGTCTATTGTGGGGCCGATCCTGCCCACCGCATCAACGTGCGGTCCATCAACACCTCGCCCTGGCCCAATCTCTTTGTGGACAACATGTTCATCCGTCCTGAGCGGAGCGAACTCGAGGCCTTCCAGCCCGACTGGACCATTATCGCCGCGCCAGAATTTCAGGCTGACCCGGAAGTCGACGGCATCCGCCAAAATAATTTCTCCCTGGTCAATTTCACCCAAAAAATCATCCTCATCGGCGGGACGGGTTACACCGGTGAAATGAAGAAGGGCATTTTTACGGTGATGAACTACCTGCTGCCGATGCAAGGGGTGCTGCCCATGCACTGCTCGGCCAATGTCGGTTCAGAGGGGGATACCGCCATCTTCTTTGGCCTCAGCGGCACCGGCAAGACCACCCTCTCGGCTGATCCCGACCGCGGCCTCATCGGCGACGATGAGCACGGATGGACCGAGAAGGGGATCTTCAACTTCGAAGGGGGCTGCTACGCCAAGTGCATCGACCTGACCGAAGAGAAAGAACCCGAGATCTGGCAGGCCATCAAGCACGGGGCCCTGCTCGAAAACGTGCGTTTTCACTCCGGCACCCGCCACGTCAATTTTGAAGATGTGTCGGTGACCCAGAATACCCGGGTTTCTTATCCGCTCCATCATATCGGCAACGCGGTCCAACCTTCGGTAGGGGGCATTCCCCAAAACATTTTCTTCCTCACCTGCGACGCGTTTGGGGTGTTGCCGCCGATCTCTCGCCTGACCCCCGGGCAAGCGATGTACCAGTTCATTTCGGGATACACGGCCAAGGTTGCCGGGACCGAAGAGGGCATCACCGACCCGGAGACCACTTTTTCTCCTTGCTTTGGGGAGCCTTTCTTGCCGTTGCATCCTACGCGCTACGCCGAGATGCTCGGCGAAAAAATCAAGGCTTATGATACCCGGGTGTGGCTGATCAATACTGGCTGGACCGGTGGGGCCTATGGGACGGGCTCCCGCATCAAGCTGCGCTACACCCGCGCCATGATCACCGCTGCCTTGCAGGGAAAATTGGATGAGGGGGACTACGAGGCAGACCCGATTTTTGGGCTCAATTTCCCCCAAGCCGTGCCTGGCGTGCCTCAGGAGGTGCTCAATCCCCGGAGTACCTGGGCCGACCGGGCGCAGTACGACGCCAAAGCCCGCAAGCTGGCCCAAGCCTTCAATGACAACTTTGCCAAATACAGCAAATTTGCCAACGAGGAGATCATGGCCGCCGCGCCCAAAGTGCCCGCAGTTTAGGCGAGTTGGAAAAGTTTTTTGCAGTAGCAAACCTACTACATGCGCTGGGCTGGGGGTAACCCGGCCCAGCAAAACCTATTTTGCTCCACAAGCACTAGCCAACTCTAACAAAATAGTTGAACCCAAATTTCAAACGAGGGTACGCGCTTTGCGTACCCTCGTGGTTTATTTTCGTAGCTTTGCTGCGCGCTTTCGCGTTGTTTCCTCCTGTTTATGGCTTCAGAAATACACGTCTGGTTTCGCCCCCTGATCTGGCTGATGGTCTGGTGGCCGGGGGGGTGGCTGGGGGCTCAGACCTGCCAGTCGGCCGAGCAGGAGGCACACCCTTACTTGTGTTTTGAGGTGGAAGCAATCGCCCGGCTCGACGGAGGCTGGCAATTGCAGCAGGCTGAGGGGGCCATTACCCGGGCCCGGGTAGAAACGGTGCCCTTCGAGCTGCAAGGCCCGGGTGAACTGACCTTCATATATGACTGGCAGGTGCCGGGGGCGTTGCCCGACTCCTTTTATCTCTACTTCGGAGGGCTGGCCTGGTATGCGGAGCTGGAGCTGAACGCGCAGTACCTGGGCTGGCAGCAGCATCCATTTGAGCCTTGGGCGGTGAAGGTGCGGAAGCGATGGCTGTCAGAAGGGGAAAACCGCTTCGTGCTGCGCCTGCGCCAAGGCGCTGGCCTGCCGGGCTATCCAGCGCCTTTTTTGGGAATTTTCCGGCCGGTCTACGTGCTGTCGGCGGCTCAGCTGGCCCAGGTACAGGTGCCCCTGCTGCCTCATTTGCTTATGGGTGACACGGTGGCGCTGCTGGCTCCTTATTTCCGGGAGCAGGGGTATCATTTCGATGCGTTTGAAGCCATGCGTAGCTTGCTCCCCATGCTGCAAAACGGGCAGCGGCTGATTCATTTCCCCTTTCCCCCTGGACGGCAGTTTGAGGCCTTCTGTGCGGAATGGGGCCTCATCGTGGTGGATTCGCTGGCCCCACAGACGGTAGTGATGCCCCTCAACGAGTATCCCTTCGATCCCCATGTGCAAGCAGGCACTCCGCCTTATTGGGTGGACCGGGAGGGACGGCGTAGCTTGCAGTATGGCCAGACCTATCTGGCGGGCGAGCCCCCCGCCGCGCCGCCGGTGAAAGAGCCGGGCGGGGCCCTGTTGGGGATGGTGCTGTTGCCTTTGCTCTCTTTGTTTACCCTGAAGGTGTTGGCGCCCGGGGTTTTTTACGCCCAAAAAGGCATGCTGCTCCAGCCACAACTTTACCTCGATAGCAGCGGTGAAGCCTCCGCCGGGGGCAGCCAAAGCCTGGTTTATATCCTGGTGGGGTTGAAGTGGCTTTCGCTGAGTAGCTTTTTGGCGATGGTGTTTGAAGAGGTCGACCGGCAGAATCATTGGTCATGGCTGAATGTCTTCAGTGAGCAAAGTCTCGCCAACAGCCTGATGCCACAGCAAGAAACGTTGCTGAGCAAATGGATCTGGCTGGTTGCCTTGATCGGGGTCGGCTTGCTGCTGCGGCAGCTGCTGCTCTGGATGTTGGGACAAATATTCCGGTTCAAGGGCCTGGCGCAGGAGATGCTGGTCTTGGATGTGATGAGCACCTACCCGCTGGTCTTGTGGTTGCCCCTGCCCGCGGCGCTGATGCTGTTTGCAGACCCGGCCCGCGACATTTGGCTGGGGATAGGGTTGCTCGGGTTATTCGTTGCCTACTTTCTGCGGCAGTTGTTTTTGTGGTATGTTGGGTTGGGGCGATTGTTCTCCTTTTCCCCTGCCATGAAAATTTTATATATTTGCACCTTCAATATTCTACCCT
>CAZIVQ010000171.1:0-7356 GCA_964542415.1 uncultured Bacteroidia bacterium
TGGCAAATGGGGCTTTGTCAATGCCCAAAACCAACTGGCGATCAACCCCAAGTATTATTCTCCCCCCAACGGCGCTTCTCCCTTTGACCCGGCGAGCCTGGCGCTGATCATGCACGAGGGCTACATCTTTTCAGAAGGCCTGGCGGCCGTTCGCACCGAAGACGAATGGATCTACATTGACCCTCGCGATAGCGTGGTGATCCGCAACCCGAAAATCCGCTCGGCCCGGCGCTTCAGCTGCGGCCTGGCCAATGTCTACATCAACGGCCGCTGGGGCTACATCGACCGGCGGGGCGAGACGGTGATCAATCCCCAATACCGCTTCCCGGCTAATTTTGTGCCGGTGCCGATGACTCAAGCTGAGCAAGACAGCCTGCAAGCGGCCCTGCGCCAAGGTGAGGCCCCGGCTCCTCGGCGCGGCTACGCCTTGGTGACCGACCGCAACGGCCGCCGCCTGCTGATCGACCAGCAGGGCTCCGAAGCCCTGCCGCAATTCCGCCTGCAAACCAATTTTTCCGAAGGCATCGCCGTCCACAAGGCCCGCTTCAAAGGCGAAAACATCCGCTACTCGGACGAGATGAAATACGGGCTGGTGGACACCAGCGGCAGCGTGAGCTTCCCGGCCGAATTTGACCGGGTGGGTCGCTACGGCAATGGCCTGGCCCCCGCCTTGGTGGGCAGCCGCCCGGCCAGCCTCATCGTCTCCGAGGCCGGCGAACTCACCTCGCCCGATGCCTACATCGGTGGAAAATGGGGCTTTGTCGATGTGACTGGCCATTTTCACCTCAACCCTAAGTACGACGGTGCCAAAGGCTTCAGCGAAGGCATCGGGGCCGTGAAGCAAAACGGCCTCTGGGCCCTGATCAATACCCAGGAGGGCTTTTTCACTAGCTACGAATTTCGCTGGGTCGACTACTATCAGTGCGGGGTGATTCGGGTGCAGCTCAGCTCGGTCCACAGTGATTTTGACGGGCGCTATGCCTACGTGGACGATCGGGGCGAAGTTATTGCCGTGGACCCGGACTGAGGAAATAGAGACAAAGCGAGCGCGCCTATCCGCGTTATTCTCCGGTGGCCGGGCTGTCCGCCTCCCCATTGGCGAGTACGGCGGTGGTTTTGTCGCTGAGTTCGGCCTCGACGATAGAACGGGTGCGGGGCAAGGCGGCAGGATAATTTTGCTGGAGAAAATCGATCATACTTTCGCGCAGCTCACAGCGCAGGTCAAAAGCTTGGGGCGCATCGCGGGCCGTGGCCAGCATGCGTACCTGCATGGTCCGTTCGGTGGCGTCGGTGACCTGCATCACAAAGCCCTGCCCATCCCAGAGCTTGTTGCTTTTCACCAATTCTTCGTATTTGGCCCGCATCTCCTTCAGGGGAGCGGTGTAGTCCACATAGATGTAAATGGCCCCCAGCAGGTCAGAAGAAACCCGGGTCCAGTTTTGAAAGGGTTTTTCGATAAAATAGGTGATGGGCAGCACCAGGCGGCGTTTGTCCCAGATGCGGACGACCACGTAGGTGAGGGTGATTTCCTCGATTTTGCCCCATTCATTCTCCACGATCACCACATCGTCAATGCGAATGGGCTGGGTGAAGGCAATCTGAAAACCCGCCAGCAGGTTGGCGAGGGACTTCTGGGCGGCAAAACCGATGAGGATACCGGCGACCCCTGCCGAAGCCAGCAGGCCGCTACCGACGGACCGTACCCGCTCAAAGCTCATGAGGATGGCGGCGACGATCAGCACGAAGATGACGATGTTGCCTATTCGCTTGAGGTACTGGGTCTGGGTGCGGACTTTGCGGGCGGAAAGGTTGTCCTCAGCATCAAGCGAATAATTGGCCTGTACCACATCCTGGAGCACATCCATGCTCCGGCTGAGGACCCAACCCAGGGAGATGATGGCCACGACCTGGGCCGCTTTGCCTACCGAATCGAGGGCTGATCCCTGGTCGCCATCGGGCAAGAGGGGGAGAAAGAGAAAAAACATCAACACCGGCAGGAACAGCGCCAAGGGTGCCCGCATGTTCGTGACAAAGGAATCGAGCAGGTAATGGTCGGAGCGGGTTTCGTAGTAACTCACCACCCGGAAGAGGAGCCAGCGCAGGATCAGGCCGGTGAGCAGGCTGCCGAGCACCAAGGTGGTGATGCGCAGGGTCCATTGCCAAACTGGAGGAAGAGATTCTAAAAATGAAAATATTTCCATAGAGGGAAAGACAGGGAGTGAAAAATGGAGGCCATTTTGAATCCGCCCCCGGCGGCCTCTTTGTGCCGGGGGGCGAGTCAGCAGGGCGGATTAACCTCCCTTTTTAATTTGGCGTAGTCCTTTCTATGCTGCAACGCAGTTCTGCCAGGATCGTTGGGAGGGAGGTTGATTTTTAAGCCCACTTAAGCGAAATGCCGGATATTTCAGCTAGGCGGAGCAGTTGGTACGGGGTTTGATGGGTTTCCGGTACGGCAAAAAGTATTTTCGAATCCAGAAATGATTGAAGGTCGAAAATAAATTCTGCTTATTTGTAATCCCGGCTCGCGATTTCTTTTGTCCCCCTTTCGCCCCGGTCCCTGCCGGCTGGAGTGGTTAGGTCGCGGTATTCCTTCTTTCCCGCTTGCCCAAAACCCTATAAGCTTATGATGCGTTTTTCCTCACCCACTTCGCTGCGCACTTTTGGTATAGGCTTCTGCTTGCTAGCCTTGCTGGCCTGTAAAAAAACGCCAGATCCTACTCCCATCCCTCAATTCCAATTTGAGCCCACAGGCTACGCCTTTCCAGACCTGCCCGCCGAGCGGGGCCTCACTTACCTGGAGGAGCTGCTCAACTACGACCAGACCCAGCCGGGGCCCTTTACCCAAGCCCGTCTCGACACCGCCGAGCTGGAAATCCTGTTGCGCTGGAACAGCCAGGAGAACCGCTACGACCTGCTGGGCACGGAGTTGCAAGCCACCTTTGACAGCCTGCAGCGATGGGCCGGGCAATATGTGAGCCGCCTCAAGCTGCCGACCGAAGATGCGCCCCACCTGCAGATCATCGACGTAGACCTCTCCGGGCTGCCCACGACCCGCGGAGCCGCTGAAGCCCGCATTCCCGTGCGAACCACCCTCATGGCGGCCCTCAACCCCGAGATCAACAGCCGCTGCGATTACAGCGACGACGACCACTGGCTCATCGACCTGCACGGCTGCCCGCCCAACCCGGTACGCTTTACCGATGTAGGGGCCCCCGAGCAGATCGAGCAGCGCCTCAACGATCCCTTTTGCTATCCCCGCTCCTTGTGTACCTGGTTTGGCAACGTGAGCATCCAGACCTACGACCCCCACCACGACCACCCGGTTCCTTACGACATGACCCACGCTGAAGACGATGTCCCCCATGATGGGGTGAGGGACCGCCTGCTTTTCTATGTTCCCCTCGACGGCAGCGTGCCAGTCCAGGCCTGCCTCGGCCCCGATGAGCTGGCTTTCTACCAAGCCAATGCCCGCAACCTGTCCCAGGGGTACGCCCCTGCCAACAGCCAAATTGCCGGATACGACCTGCAAGGCGGCATGATGGTCAGCAACTCCCCCAATCCCCAGACGGCCTACTACGCCCTGGTGATGTCGGTTTTCTACGCCGACTGCGGGGCGGCAAATGGGCCGACGCCGTGAGGGGAGGGAGTTTTGGGTTTTGGGTTTTGGGTTTTGGGGAATGCTATGTTTTTAACGCGGAGAGCGCGGAGGTGGCGCAGAGGTTCGCAGAGAGGGGCGATTGGGAGTTTTGGGTTTTGGGTAAAAAACTCCGTGGCCTCTGTGAAATTCCTCCGTGTTCTTTGTGGTAAACCTGAAGAGTTTTGAGTTTTTACCGCGGAGGGCGCTGAGGTGGCGCAAAGAGCGCGGAGCCTTCGACCTAAAAATCCTGTAAATCTTGCAAATCCTGTAAATCCTGTCCCCATCCTGTCCCCATTCTGCAAATCCTATCATACCTCTTTTCGTAACCGCGCCACGGGTACCCCGAGCTGCTCGCGGTACTTAGCCACGGTGCGGCGGGCGATGTTGTAGCCCCGGTCTTTGAGTTGGACGGCAATGCGGTCGTCAGAAAGGGGGCGGCGCTTGCTCTCGGCGTTGATGATCTCTTCGAGGGCCTTTTTGACCTCGCGGTTGGAGACCATGCCGTCCTCGGTTTCGATGCCTTCGGTGAAGAAGAACTTCAAGGGGTAGATGCCAAAATCGGTCTGCACATACTTGCTGTTGGCCACGCGGCTGACCGTAGAGATGTCCATCTGTATTTCGTCGGCGATGTCCTTGAGGATCATAGGCCGCATCTTCTTCTCGTCGCCGCCGGAGCGAAAAAACTCCCGCTGCTTCTCGGCGATGGTCTCCATGGTGTTGAGCAGGGTAAACTGCCGCTGCCGGATGGCGTCAATGAACCACTGCGCCGCCTCAATGCGCTGCTTGACAAAATCGAGGGTTTCCTTGTCAGTAACCGTTTTCTCCTTGCGGTCGATGCCCTTGTACTGCTTGTACATGTTGATGTAGCTGCGGCTGACCTTGAGGTCGGGGGCGTTGCGGCTGTTGAGGCGGATGTTGATCTTGCCGTTTTCGACGGAGAGAAGAAAATCGGGGATAATGTATTCGTGCTTGATGACCGTTTGGGACTCGCCCGGCTTGGGGTTGAGCTTAATGATCAGGTCATAGACGTCTTTGAGCATCTCGTCGTCGATGCTGAGGCGGCTGCGGATTTTGGAGAAATGCTTTTTGGTAAATTCTTCGAAGTGCTTTTGCAGCAACTGCTTAGCTTTCTCGACCACCTCCGACTCGGGCTTGCGCTCCAGTTGCAGCAGCAGGCATTCGCGCAGGTCGCGGGCCCCCACCCCGGCGGGGTCAAATTGCTGGATGCGGCGCAACATGCCTTCGACTTCCTCGACCGAAGTCGAAATATGCTGGCTGAAAGCCATGTAGTTGACGATGGACTTGACCGGGTCGACCGATCCGCGTCCGCGCAGGTAGCCATCCTCGTCGATGTTGCCGATGATATGATCGCCAATCAGCCGCTCATGGTCGGTCAGCGGCTGCATGGAAAGCTGCTCGGTGAGGGTGTCGTACAGGGTATTTTGCTGGACGATGGGCGTCTCGAACTCGTCCTCCTCATCTGAGCCGCCCGAGGGCAGGTGGGTGCGGTAGTCGTAGCCATCGTTGGAGAGGTACTCGTCCAGGGAGAAATTATCTTCCGCGATCTCCTCGGGGCCGTTGTCCTCCTCTTTTTTGTCCAGATCGGCATATTCGTCCTTCTTCTCCTTCTCGTAGTTCATCCGCTCATCCTCAAGGGCGGGATTGGTCTCCAATTCTTCTTTGATCCGCTGTTCGAGCGAAGCCGTGGGCACCTGCAGCAGCTTGATAAACTGGATCTGCTGCGGCGATATCTTCTGGATTAACTTAAGCTGTTGGTTCTGTTTAAGCATGTGCTAAGGGAATTGCTTGGGTAAATATCCAACTCCTTAGCCCGAGTTACAAATTATCGCCTCACTTTTTTTAAAAAATCACTTGATCGGGCATAATTTTTGCTTAAGCGGGAAATTTCGTAAAAAATCCAGGGCTCCTGCCTGGTACGAAAAGGATAAAAACAGGCTTTAGGACAGCTAAATGGCGTTTTCCTCCTCAATTTGTGACTAGCATTTGTCAAAACACGCAGCCGGGGGAATATTTCACCTACTCGTAATTTTGCCACCTCAAGCAGAAAAGACCACTTTTCCCCCGATGCCGGTTTGCAAAACCCGGGCCTGGACGAGGTCTTCCAGGGAAGCGCGCAGCAGGTCTTGGTCCAGGGCCACCCAGTCAGCTTGGTGGCCGGGGCGCAAGCTCCCGATCTCGGCTTCCATGCCTTGGGCCCAGGCGGCCCAGCGGGTCATGCCTTGCAAGGCAGCTTGGCGGGAGAGGGCTTCCCCAGGCAAAAACGCCCCGTCCTGCCCCGGCTGCCGCCGCCACACCGCCGCCAGAAAAGTTCGCAGCGGATCGGGCGGCTCCACCGGAAAATCGGTCCCCAGGGCCACTCGTCCACTCAGCTCGCAGAGGCTCGCCAGTGGATAGGCGTAAGCCAGCCGCTCCGGTCCCAGCAAACGGCCGGCCCAGTCCCGGTCAGAGGTGGCATGGGTAGGCTGGATCGACGGCACGATGCCATGGCTGCGGAAGGCCTCCCGGTCAGCCGGATGCAAGACCTGCGCATGCTCGACCCGCCAGCGGCGGTCGTTGCCCGGCGGCAGCACCCGCCGGAAAAGGTCCAGCACCGCCCGGTTGGCGGCGTCGCCGATGGCGTGGACGCAGAGCTGAAAGCCCGCCGCGTAGATGGCTCGGGCCTGGGCCTCGGCCGTCTCCGGCAGCAGCGGCAAGCCGCGTTCGCCCGGATGGCCGGCATAATCCTCCAGCAGCCAGGCCCCGTGAGAACCCAGGGCCCCGTCGGCAAACCACTTGAAGGCCGTCAGATGCAGGTATGCGTGCTGCTGCGGCCCCAGCGGCAGGTAATGGGCGAAGTGGGCCGCGTCGCCCGGCAGCATGCCGAATACCCGCAGGGGGAAGTCCCCCGCGGCTTGCAAAGCCAGCAAGCGCGTGGCTTCCTCGTGGCTGAGCAGGGCATCGCCCACACAGGTGAGGCCGTGGGCCAGCAGGCGGTTGCAAGCCTGCCCGAGCCAGCCGCGCCATTGGGTCTCAGATGGCTCCGGTACCACCTGGCTCACCCGCTCCTGCGCCCGGTCGATGAGCAGGCCCGTAGGCTGGCCCCCGCGGCAGACCACTTCGCCCCCAGCCACGCGGGTATCGGCGGTGATGCCTGCCAGCTCCAGGGCCCGGCCGTTGGCCACCGAGGCGTGGAGGTCGACCCGCTCCAGCCAGACCGGCCGGTCGGGGAAGGCCTGGTCGAGCAAGCGCCGGTCGGGCATCTGCTCCCCCGGCCAGCCGTGCTGGTCCCAGCCCCGGCCCACCAGCCAACCGGCGGGCTGCTGCTGGGCAAAAGCTTGCAGCCGTGCCACCACCGCCTCAAAAGAGGTCGCCCCCCGCAGGTCGCATTCGCCCAGGCTACGGGCGTAGCGGTGCAGGTGCCCATGGGCGTCGATGAAGCCAGGGTAAACGAAGGCCCCTTGTAGGTCGATTTCCCGCTGCGGCGGAAAGGCCCGGCGCAGGTCCGCCGTGGTACCCGCCGCCACGACCCGCCCGCCTTCGATGGCCAAGGCTTCGACCACGCGCATCGTGCGGTCCAGGAGGTGAATGCGGCCGTTGAGCAGGAGCATGGGGGGGGGAGTTTTGGGTTTTGGGTTTTGGGGGATGCTATTTTTTTAACGCAAAGGGCGCGGAGGTGGCGCAGAGGTTCGCGGAGTATGGGGTTTTGGGTTTTGGGTTTT
>CAZIVQ010000172.1:0-7351 GCA_964542415.1 uncultured Bacteroidia bacterium
GGAGATCGGGGCCATCAACCTGGACTTTTTCCATACCCTGGTCCTGGAAGATGTGTTTCTCAACGACCTCCAGCAAGACACCCTGCTCGCCGTCGACCGGCTGGGCGTCAACCTGGGGGTCTTGCATCTGCTGCGCCAAGAAATCCACGTTGATCGCCTCTCCATTAATGGGCTTACCAGCCACATCCGCCGCGTCGACAGCACCTTCAATTTCCAGTTTCTGCTCGATGCTTTCGCCTCCCAGGATACCGCTCCGGCGGTCTCCGCTCCACCGGAAGAGCGTGACGGGGGCTGGCAAATGGGGGTGAGCCGGATCAGCCTGAAGGACATTTCTCTACGGTACGACGACCAAACGGCAGGGATGTTGGCCGAGGTGTATTTGGGCGAATTGGGCATAGGGGTCGGTAACTTGGACCTAAAGGAGCAGCGCCTGGGGATCGAAGAAATTACCTGGGAAGAAAGCCGCCTGGCTTACGAAATTTTTCGCTCCAGCATAGACACTGCTACCGCCGAGCCGCTCAGTTTTCCGGCTACCGGCTGGACCATCGGCATCGAAGAAATCGCTTTTTCTGAGCTGGCCCTTCGCTACCGCGATCACACCCAGCCCGCCGCCGACAGTGGCTTCGACCCAGGCTTCGTGCAACTCGACGGCCTGAGCCTGGGGATGGACAGCATCCAGATGAACGACAGCCTCATTTCAGCTCAGCTCCGCAGCCTGACCTTTCGGGAGCGCAGCGGCTTGCGCCTCGACGAGCTGCGGGCGCAATTTGCCTGGACGCCGGTCCAGCTGGCTCTGGACGGCCTGGCCCTGCGCACAGCCTACAGCTATGTGCGTGCCCAAGCGAAGCTGAGCTATCCTGAGGTCTCGGTGCTGGGCGCTTTGGGGCCAGCTTTGCGGCTGGCGGCCCGGGTAGAAGAAAGCCGCTTTGACCTACGCGATGCGGCCTTCTTTGCCCCCACCCTGCGCCAAAGCTTGCGCGTCGACAGTGGCTATGTCTTCCAATTTTCTGCCGACCTGGGCGGTACCCCGGCCTGGCTCAGCGGTCAGCTGGGCCTCGAAAGCGGCAACCTCGCCCAGCTACAAAGCCGCTTCGAGCTACAAGATTGGGGGCGGCCTGACTCCTTGCGCGTCCGCCTCGACATCGACAGCCTGCGCACGCAACTGGCAGCGGTAGACAGCCTGTTGGTGACCCCTCTGCCGCCGGAAGCCCTCGCCTTGGGGACGGTCACTGCCCTGGCCCGCTACGAAGGCGGGACCTTGGGGGGGGACTTTTCCGGCCGATGGCGCAGCGCCCCCGGCCAGCTCAACCATCAATTCACGGCCCAATTCTCCCCTGACTACCAAGACGCTACCTACGAGGGCCGGCTCTCCCTCGACCGCTTCAACCTCGGCACCCTGCTCGGCAACGACAGCCTGGGCCAGTTTACCTTTGCCGCCGAACTGGCCGGGGAAGGGTTGAGCCTGGAAGACCTCGATACCCAACTGGATGCGGTGGTTTCGGAGGCGGAAATCCTGGGGTATGCCTATCAGGACCTGGAGCTTCACGGCCGCTTCGAGCAACAACGATTTTTGGGAGCCATCGACCTGCGGGACCCCCATTTGAAGCTGGATTTCGATGGCGAGGTAAACCTGAACGATTCTCTCCCGGAGATGCGCTTCGTGGCCCGGCTGGACACCCTGGACCTACAAGCCCTGAACCTGAGCGAAACCCCGCTGGCTTTCAGCACCGCCTTGCGCGCCGACCTGCGGGGCAACAGCGTGGACAACCTCTCTGGATATGCCCAGCTCGACACGCTTTGGTTGCGGGGAGAAGGCGGGACGTTTTACCAAGATTCAATCCGGTTGGATGCAGGGGAAAAAAACGGAAACCGGCGCCTGGCGTTGCAGTCTGAAATGGCTCGCATGGAGCTGAACGGGGACTTTCAGGTGGCCCAATTGGGGGCTTCGCTGCAAGCCTTTGTCAACGATTATTTCCCGCTCGAATCGCCGGGCGGGCCTATCGATACCTTAGCCACCGTGAAAGCCCTGGCGTCACCAGACAGCTTGCCCCAGGCCCCTGCCCAACGGATGGACTTCCGGCTGACCCTCCACGAGCCAGACCGCCTGCTGGCCATATTTGTCCCGGAATTGCAAACCCTCGACAGCCTGCAAGCCGCTTTCCAATTTGACAGTGAGGCGAAAAACCTGGAGGGGTCCCTCCGTGTCCCCCGCCTGGTGTACGGCGGCAACCAGACCGACAGCCTGCGGCTACGGTTGCACACAGATAGGAAAGCGATTGTGCTGGCCCTGAACCTGGACAGCATTCGCACTGAGGCTTCCCCGCAGCCGCTTCAGGCCTTTGCCGGGATCCGGCTGGGAGACCAACGAGGCGAGGCACGCTTCCAGCTAGCCCGCGATTCGATGCCGGCTTTGCTGCGCCTGGGGGTTGAGATGAGTCAAATGGCCGCGGGCTATCAAGTGCAGTTGCTGGACACTTTTGCCCTGGCGGACCAGTTCTGGCAGGTGGCACCCGATCACCAGATCCGGATCGATTCGCTCGGGGTGGCGGTAGAAGCCCTACAGCTTTCGCAAGGAACCCAGGAAATTTGGGTCGATGGCGACCTGACCGACAGCCTGGTGGTGCAGCTGAAAGGCTTGAAGATCGCCCAATTCTCTGACCTGGCGCAGATTGAAGGGTATGACCTGGCCGGGCAGATCAGTGGCGAGGCAAGGTTGATGCAGCTGAACCAGCAGCCCTATTACCTCGCTGATTTGCAGATAGACAGCATTTCTCTGAATGAGGAGCGGATTGGAGAATTGCTGGTGGAGGCCCAAACCAGCCAGGATGGGGAGCAGGTGAGGGTGGACAGCCGGTTGCAGGGAGAGGCTGACCTGAGGCTTTCGGGGACCTACGGCATCGAAGCTTCGAGCCTGGATTTGCAAACAGAAATTGGCCGTTTGCCTTTGCCCTTGCTCCAGCCCTTTACCTCGGAGTTTCTGAGCGAAACAGAGGGAGACATTTTTGGGAAGCTAGATTTGCAGGGAACAGCCGAAAAGCCTGAGATAGAAGGGTTCATCGGCTTACGCAATGCCGCTACCCGCATCGATTATTCTAACACCTACTATCGCTTCTCGGAAGAAAAGATCCTGTTTTCACCCACAGCTATCACCTTCAACCAGTTTACCTTCACCGATTCGCTCGGCAACCAGGCGGTCCTGAACGGAAAGGTGACCCATCAGTATTTCGAGAACTTTGCCCTGGATCTGGCCTTCAACAGCAAGAAATTTCCCTTTCTCAATACCCAATCCGGAGACAACGATCTGTTTTACGGCAAAATGCTCCTAACCCTTCAGGCGCAAGTCACCGGTACGCCGGATGCGCCGGTAGTAAAGGCTCAAGCCCGTACCTTGCCCGGCACCGCCCTAACGGTCATGATGCCCGAAGACGAAGGGTCCGTGATCCAGGAGGATTATGTGCTGTTTGTTTCCCCGGAACAGTTTGCCCAAATCTCCGGCAACCCAGACACGGTTTTGGCGGTGCCAGCCACCTACCAGGCCGACATCGACGGGCTCAGCCTCGACCTGCGCCTGGAACTCGATCCGGAGACCCGCCTGACTTACATCATCGACCCGCTGACGGGCGACCAGGTCACGGTCTCGGGCGACGCGCAACTGACCGTTTCGATGAATCCGGCAGGGGAGATTTCGATAGTGGGCAACTATACGGTCACCGAAGGTACCTACCGTTTTTCTTTCGAGTCGGTGGTCACCAAGACCTTCCGGGTACGGCCGGGCAGCCGTATCACCTTTGCCGGCGACCCGCTGGACGCCCGGCTGGACCTCACGGCCATTTATACTGCCCGTACCCCTACCTATGAGCTGATTCGCAACGAACTTACCGACCCCAACGGCCCCACGGCCCGGGCGGCCAAGCGCCGCAGCGATGTGGAGGTGCTGCTCTCGATCCAGGGGGAAATTTTCACCCCTGACCTTAGCTTTGACATCCAGGTGCCCCAAACGACAGACAGCAGTCCGGTCAGTTCTGCAGTCGAGCGCAAATTGGCCCAGCTCCGGGAGAACCGATCTGCCCTGAACCAGCAGGTATTTGGCTTGTTGCTGCTCGGTAGCTTTGTGGGGACCGGCGGCAGCTCCGGGGGGACAGGGCTGGAGGGGGTGGCCGCTTCCAGTGTGAGCAGCTTCCTTTCCAATGAGCTGGGCCGCCTGGCCGATCAGTACATCAAGGGCGTGCAGGTCGATATCAACCTGGAGTCCTACCAGTCTTCCTACGATGAGCAAAATACCGTCTCTGAGCTTCAGCTCGGCCTCTCCCGGCAGTTGTTCAACGAGCGGCTGAGCGTGAGCGTGGGCACCGAGATCGGGATGGAAACCAGTTCTTTCACCAGCAGCTCGGGTACCGAATTGACCCAGATCACCGGCAACTTTGTGCTGCGCTATCAGCTGACCGAGGACGGACGCTACAACCTGCGGGTGTTTCGCAAAAGCGACGCTGACGACCCCCTCAGCGGGGGCGGCAACGCCGCGATAAAGACGGGATTTGGGGCGTCGTACCGGCGGGCATTTGATTGAGAGATGAGAAATGGGATGTGGCGACGAGCGACTGAACGACAAGCGACCTGAGACCTGAGACCTGAGACCTGAGACCTGAGACCGCAAGGTCGAACCTCCCCGCCCTCCTACGCCCTGCTTGGCAAAAAACTCCGCGAACTCTGCGAAACCTCTGCGTCCTCTGCGGTTAAATAGAGAAAAGAAATGAGAAATGAGACAAGCGATGTGGCGACAAACGACCTGAGACCGCAAGGTCGAACCGCGGTGCCCTCCTACGCTGTGCTTGGCAAAAACCTCCTTGCTCTCTTTGGTAAAAATGAGAAATACCCCCCCCCAACCTGATTCTCCTGAATAATATGCGTTTTTCTTCCCTCCATCCCCTACCGATTCTGCTAGGTCTGGTCTGTCTGGGTTGGTTTTTTGCCGGGTGCAATACCACCAAGCGCCTGAAAAAAGATGAGGTGCTGTACACCGGGGCGGAGGTCGCCTTTCAGCAACCGGAGGTCGTGGAAAAAGCCGAGCGAGTCGAAGCCGACCTGAAAGACATCACCAGCCCATCTCCCAATGCGAGCCTGTGGGGCTTGCGGCCGCAACTGTGGGTGTACCAGCGGTTTGGGCAGAATAAAGAAAAAGGCCTGGGGCCACTCATTCAACGCAAGCTCGGGGAGCCACCGGTGTTGCTCGATACGGCTCTGGCCCGGCGGGTAAGCCTGCGGATGGAAAAGTACCTGCAAGACCAAGGGTACTTCGGGTCCAAGGTGCGCTACAAGGTCCAGCCGGACCCGGCCGACCCCACTGCGGTCATCCGCTACGAGGTGACCACCCCGAAGCGCTACCGCATCGGGGAGCTGCGCTATCCACAGGGCGAGGATCCGGCCCGCCAACTGATCAGGAAATATAAAGATGGCAGCCCTATCCAACCGGGCACGCCCTATCGGCTGGCAGCCTTGCAGGCCGAGCGCAGCCGAATCACCCGGCAGCTGCGCAATTCTGGCTACGCCAATTTCTACGAGTCTTTTCTCTATTTCACCCTCGACACCCTGTCCATGCCGGGCCAGGTGCGGGTAGCGGTACAGGTCAAAGACCCCTCCGATGCTACCACCCATCGCCGTTACCAGGTCCAGCGCATTTTTGTCTACCCGGACTACACCCTCGACCAGGACACCACCGAAGCCCCCCAGGTCGAAGGCCCTACCACCGCCGGTCTTTCGCTGATGGGCAAGCATTCTCGGGTGCGCCTCAAAACGATCCAGCGGCATCTGCTCGTCGAGCCGGGAGGATGGTATTCTGCCGAAAAAGAAAGGTATACCCTCAAGCACCTGCAAGACCTTGGCACCTACAAATTCGTCAACCTCAAGTACCAGCCCGCCCCCGGTGACACCACCTTACTGAACTACCAACTTTACCTCACGCCCCGGCAGATGCAGGAGGTGGGCGTAGAGCTGGAAGCCGATGTCCGCACGGGCCTGTTCAGCGGCTATGGCACCAACCTCTCGCTGAGCTACACCCACTACAACCTTTTCGGCGGGGGAGAACGCTTTCAGGCTTCGGTACGGGGGAGCGCCGTCTTCCAGCCGGGCGATACCTCCAGCATCATCAACACCCTGGACCTCAGCGCCCGGGCGGACCTCTACGTGCCCCGGCTGTTGTTACCCTTCAAATTTAACCTGTATTCGAAGGCCTACATTCCCCAAACCAAATTTTCGGCTAACTACAGCTACCAGGAGCGCATCAACTTTTATGCGTTGGGTAGCCTCGGTTTCAGCTTTGGCTATGCCTGGAAAGCCAATGCTTTCCAACAACACGAGTTTACGGCGCTTTCCTTGCAGAGCATCAACCTCTTGCGCAGCGCCCCAGCTTTTGACTCGTTGCTGCGCCGCAATCCGTTTTTGCAAAGCAGCTTTTCGGACGTGCTCATTCTGGGCCCGCGCTACAGTTTTACTTACCAGGAGCCACCGGGCGGTCGGGGGTCGGTGTACCACTATTTTCGGGGGGTGAGTGAATTTTCTGGCAACCTGCTCAACCTGGGTTACCGAACCCTGCTGGGACCGCCCGAAAATGGGCCCTACAAAATATTTGGGCGGCCTTTTGCGCAGTACAGCCGCTTCGAGCTGGACTACCGATTTTATTGGAAAGTAGCCAAGCAGCAGACCTTGGCGGCTCGTTTTGCGGGGGGCGTGGGCGTACCTTACGGCAATTCGGAGGTGCTGCCCTACCTCAAGCAGTTTTTCACAGGCGGACCCGTAGGGCTGCGGGCCTTCCGGTTGCGTACCCTGGGTCCGGGCAGCTTTCAGCCGGAGGCCCGGCAGGATGAACTGGGTTTTGTGGACCAAACTGGCGACATCTTACTGGAATCCACCCTGGAATACCGCTTTCCCATCTACAGCTACGTCAAAGGGGCGCTCTTTACCGATGTGGGTAACATCTGGCTGCTGCCCGGGGCTTCGCCCCCGCCTAGCTCTGAGGTGGAAGCCCGCCGACAAGCAGAAGGCGTTTTCAGCTGGGACACCTTTGGCCGGCAGCTGGCCGTGGGGGCAGGGGTTGGCCTGCGGCTGGACGTGGATTTCTTTGTGCTGCGCCTTGACCTGGCTTTCCCGCTGCACAAACCGTTTCTGCCCCGGGGTGAGCGCTGGGTTGTCGATAAAATGCAGCCTTTTTACTGGCCTTGGCTCAGCGATAGCGACAACGCGGTCCTGAATCTGGCGATCGGGTATCCTTTTTAGGCCTGGGCCTTATACACAACTGCTCCACCCCCCCGACCTGTCAGGTTAGCGCGGGCCTTGTGCGGCGGCGAACCTGCCAGGT
>CAZIVQ010000173.1:0-7346 GCA_964542415.1 uncultured Bacteroidia bacterium
ATGACCGCGACGGCTACCCGGACCTGCTGCTGAGTGGCGAGATTACCAATGGCCTGGCCACCCGCATCTACCGCAACCGATCGGCTACCAACAACAGTTTTGCCCAGGTGGGGAGCGTCAGCCTCCCGGGCGTCAGCCGGGGAGAGGCTATTTGGGGCGATTTTGACAATGACAACCGTTCTGATATTCTCCTGACTGGAGAAACGGCTTCCGGTTCCCTGGCGGCTTTATATCAAAACACCACCGGCGGCTTCGTCTCCCGGCCCATCGGAGCCCTGCCGCTGCAAGCGGTCGGCAAGGGAGCGGCGGTGGCTTGGGGAGACTACAATGGTGACCAGAAACTCGACCTTGCCCTCCTGGGCGAAACCCAAGCCAACGGCCGGGTGTTGCGTCTTTACCAGAATGTGGATTCATTTCCCAACCTCCAGCCGCTACTCCCCCTCAACCTCAACCAAACTATTACTGGAGATACCGTTATCCTGAGCTGGAGTGCCCCGGCCGGGGCCAATGGCAGCAGCTACAACGTCTATGTGGGCAGCAGCCCCGGAGCGACTGACATCGTATCTCCCGCGGCCGATCAAGTAGCCGCTTCTGCCACCACGGGTTACCGACGCCTGGTACAAACCGGCAATGCGGGCCAAAACCTGCGCCTGAAACTTAGTGACCTGGCCGACGGCACCTACTATTGGAGCGTGCAGACCATCGGACCTGACTTTGAAGGCTCGAACTTTGCCGCTGAGCAAAGTTTTACCTTTACTGCGCCGGACTTGGTCGACGTCTCTGCGTTGGCGTTCGACGGCAGCGTGACCGCCGGGTTGGCCGATGGCCGCCTGCGCTGGGCCGATGTCGACCGTGACGGCGACCTGGACCTGTTGGTGACGGGCGAAACCGGTTCCACTAGTGCCATAACGCAATTGTTGGAGAACCGGGACGGCACCTTTGTTCGCTTCACCGGGCAAAGTTTTGCCAACCTCCGCTACTCGGCGGCGGCTTGGGCTGACTTCGACCTCGATGGCTCGCCTGACCTGTTGCTCCTGGGTGAAACCACCGCGGGCACCCCCGTGACCAAGCTCTACCGCAACGACGGCAACGGCCTCCTGAGCGAAGATCCGCTCTCCGACGAGCTGCTGCCGCTGAGGGACGGGGATGTCGCTTGGGGCGACTATGACAACGATGGCGACCCCGACCTCCTGCTGACTGGCCTGAGCAGTTCTGGTCCCCGCACCTTGCTTTACCGCAACGAACGGGGCAGCGGCTTCACCCTGATTGATGCCGGGTTTGAGCCGGTGTATCAGGGCAGCGCCGATTGGGGCGACTACGACCAGGATGGTGACCTCGACTTGCTACTGACTGGCCTCAATAGCAATGGGTTTGCCTTGCACAGCAAGATCTACGAAAACCGCGGGGCCCGGGGCGGCTTCCGCCTGCTTTCTACCAGCGAAGCACCGCTTACCCCGGTCAAGGCAGGTCACGCCGTCTGGGGGGACTACAACCGTGACGGCTTCCTCGACCTGGTAATTACCGGTGAGACCACCGTATCGCAAGTGGCGCCGGTGGCCCATATCTATCAATATGCGCCCGGCAGCGGACGTTTTCAACGCGACAACAGCATCAGCTTGCTGGGGGTGCGGGATGGCGAAGCCGCTTGGGGTGACTACAACGACGACGGCTACCTCGATCTGCTGCTCTGTGGCAAGACCGGGCCGGGCATCAACGACCGGGCCACCCGCCTCTATCAAAATGACGGCAATGGAGGCCTGGTCGCCGTCGCGGCTACCAATGTCCACCTGCCCGACATCAACCAAGGTTCCAGCCTGGCCTGGGGCGACTACGACGGGGATGGCAAGCTCGATATGGCCCTCCTGGGCCGGACCAGCAGCGGCCGTTCGCTCTTTCTCTATCGCAACCGGGAGGCTACGCCCAATGTGGTCCCTAATGCGCCCCGCAATCCCGCTTTGGTAGTGGATGCCGATTCGGTGCGCTTCAGCTGGGATGCCCCGACGGGCGCTGCCTTCAGTGAGATGACCTACCGCCTCTCGGTCGCCCGGGCCGGGAGCGGTTTTATCCAAAGCCCTGAAGCTGACACCCTCGACGGCTACCGCTGGATTCCCGGACCGGGAACCCGCCACCATCAGCTGGCCTGGAGCCTGAGGAATTTTCCGATGGAAGCAGGCAGCTACTTTTGGCGGGTGCAGGCCATCGGGGCCGACCTGGAAGGATCGGCTTTCACCGCCAGCCAGGCTTTTACCTTCGAACCGCCTCATTTTGTGGATGCCAGTGAGTTGTTTTTTGAGGCGGGAAATGCGCCGGGAGGATTGACCGAGGCCAGCCTCGCCTGGGGCGACTATGACCGGGACGGCGACCTAGACCTGGTGGTGGCGGGGCGCGATGCCGCCAATACGCCGCAGACTTGGCTTTTTACGGCTGAAAACGATCAGGGCCTGGTGCTGAACGTGGCGCTGAGCAATGCCCTCGAGGGCGTGGCGGGCGGGCAAGTGGCCTGGGCCGATATCGACAACGACGGCCTGCTCGACCTGGCGGTCAGCGGGACCGCTTCCAGCGGGGCTTTCTCGGCTGTGTACCTGCAGCAAGGGGGCACCTTTACGGCCGCCCCTGCCTACAACAGCGCCCTCATCGGGCTGAGCGCTAGCCGTCTGGCCTGGGGCGATTATAACAGCGATGGCCGGGTCGACCTGCTCCTCGCTGGGCTGGAAGGCGCCACCCCGCGTACTTTTCTGTTTCGCAACACCGGTACCGGCCTGGAAGCCACCACGGCCAGCCTGCCTGGTCTGTCTGGTGGAGGGCTGCGCTGGGCAGACCTCAACCTCGACGGGAAGCCCGAAGCGATTCTGGCGGGGGTGACCATTGGTGGCACCAATTTGTTTGCCATTTACGAATACACCCAATTCGGCACTTTTGAGGCCTTTCTCAATCCGCTTTCTCCTCAACTCGATGTTACCCCTGTCTCTTTTGACCTGGCAGATGTGGACCTCGACGGAGACCCTGACCTTTGGGTGACCGGGCCGGGTAGCGGGGGGGCGACGACTTCCCTGTACCTCAACCGCTGGCAAGAAACGGGTACCCTGGATTTTGAGCAAGAAGCTCAAACGGTGCCTGGCTTGGTCGAGGGCCAATTGCAAGCCGGAGACTATAACGAAGACGGCTATGCTGACCTGGCGTTGGTGGGGAAAACCGGGCCGGGAGCCAATGATCGCCTCGCGGTGATCTACCAAAACCCTGGTTTGGGAGGCAATACTTTTACTGAGGATCAGCTGGCGTCGAGTTTGCTTTCTGGGGTAGACCAAGGCGCTGCTCTGGCCTGGGGAGACATAGATGCCGATGGCAAGCTCGATCTGGCCGTGGCTGGGCGCACGCAGAATGGGCTTGAGTTGTTGCTTTACCGCAACGATGAGCCCACTGCTAATGTGGAGCCCACCGCCCCGATCAACCTGACGAATACGGTAGAGGGTAACACCATTCTGCTGGGCTGGGACCTGCCCGTCGGGGTAGATTCCTTGCAGGCTGATGGCTATACCTTTAACCTGTTCATGGGCACGGCAGCAGATAGCGTCGATATCGTCTCGCCGCTGGCCTTCACTGAGGGGAATCTTGAAGGCTTACGGCAGCTGGCATTGCCGGGCAATGTCGGGCAAGCCTCCCTGCTGCGGGTCGATAGCCTGATAGAGGGCACCACCTATTATTGGGGCGTGCAGGCCGTGGGGTCAGATTACGAAGGGTCGGTCTTTGCCCGCCGTGATTTTGCCTTCAATCCTCCGGCTTTCATCAATCGGACCCCGCAGGTGTTTCCGGGAGCCAATCTCCCCCTGCCCATTTCGGGGGCCATTCTCCGGCCCGCCGACTATGACCACGACGGCGACCTCGACCTGCTGGCTTCGGGCGAGGTTGACCCGCAGCAGGGCATTCTCTCCACCGTGCTCTATCGCAACGAGGGGGGGACTTTCGTGCTGGACACTTTGCCTTCGCTCGACCTCAACGACTTGCGCAACAGCAGCGCAGATTGGGGGGATTTTGACAATGACGGCGACCTTGACCTGGTCCTTTGCGGGGAAGATGTCTCGGGCACGCTGGTTAGCATCATCTACAGGCAGCTGCCAAACGGGCGATTTGCTCCGCATGCCGAGGCTTCTCTTCAACCTGTTCACCGGGGGGATGTGGCTTGGGGGGACTATGACAACGACGGCGACCTCGACCTGATTCTGACCGGGCTGGACGATCAGGGGAGCCCCTTTACGGGATTATATGCCCAGGACCGGGAGGGAAATTTCTCCCTGGATACCGAGGCCCTGCCCAACAACAATGCCGTGGCCAACAGCAGCGTGGCCTGGGGGGATTACGATGGCGACGGTTACCTGGACCTGGCCATTACCGGGGCGGGGGTCAGCGGGGCTTTTTCCCGAATCTACCATAACAACGGAGACGGCACCTTTTCGGCGGCGGCCGGGGACAGCCCCCAGGCGGTGCGCAACAGCAGCGTGGCCTGGTTTGACCGGGACAACGACGGCGACCTCGACCTGATTCTGACTGGAGAAAACGCCACTTCGACCTTCGATCCCTACACCCGCCTTTATGAGTACCAGCAAGACTTTGAGCAATTCCGGCTGGTAGGCGATGCCAACCTTCTCCCCCTGAGCCGGGGGAGTGTCGCTACCGCCGATTTTAACGACGACGGCTGGATGGACCTGCTGTTTACCGGGCAGGACGGACCCAATGCGGAGGACCGGGTGACTCTGCTATACCGCAACGATGGCGCGGGGGCTTTTCTCGAAGACCCCCTGAGCGCTGGTTCGCTTACTGACATCGACCGGGGAGAGGCGGTTTGGGTAGAATTCGACGGGGATGGAAAAATCGATATCCTGCTGGCCGGGCGCTCGGCTACTTCGCCGGGGGGGGCCACTTTTGAGGCTTTCATCAACATTGACCCAGAACCCAACCGCCGCCCCAATACCCCGGATGATCCGATGGCCAGCGTCTTTGGTCCCCGAGTCACCCTGAGCTGGGATGCCCCGCTAAACGAAGACCCTGCCACGGTTCGGGGATTGACTTACAACCTCTACTTGGGTTTCCCGGAAAACCTGGACACCCTGCGCGCAGGACAGGCGGCGTTGCCTGGCAGCCCTGAGGATGGTTTTCGCCGGGTGGTGCGGCTGGGAGAAGTCGGCCCGGGCCGCAGCATCACCTTTGACAAGCTGCCCAACGGCACCTTCGTCTGGGGCGTGCAAGCCGTGGACCAGGACTTCGAGGGCTCTGTCTTTGCCCCGGGAAACAGCTTCATCTTTGAAAACCCGGTACCCGTGATCGTGAATGAAAGCTTTGCCGGGCGCTTCACCCATGAGGGCGACCCGGTCCTAAGTAGCATTGAGGTGCTGACGGATACCGTGGTGGAGGAGGTCATCGTCCATTATAAAGGAATCGCTTCGCCAACCTGGCAACAGGAGGTCGTGACCGCTACTGGAACCGACCGGGTTTACTCCTTTGAGGTCACGGCGGGCAAGGTAGATGAGATGGGCGTGGAATATTACTTCGAGGTTATCGGCGTTTTTGGTTTCGATGCCTACTCAGACACCGGCTACACCTATTTGCGCTATCCTGAAGGCTTTGCCTATGAGGACCTTACTGCTGGCGAAGAAGTCAGTGCCTACAACTTGCTGAGCGTGCCGCTGCTGCTCGATGATCCCAGTGTTTCCAGCACCATAGAAGCGGATTTTGGGCCCTACGACATCTATGAATGGCGGGCTTTCCAGTACGGTGGCAGTGGCTACCAAGAATACCAAAGCGGATTTTCCAGCCTCAGCCCGGGTCAGGGATTTTGGTTGATCACCAAAGAAGCGCGCAGCTTCACCACGGGAGCTGGCGAGGTAGTGGAGGCCAATGACCGGGCCCCGTTTGTCATCAGCCTGCAACAAGGCTGGAACCTGATCGGCAACCCCTTTCCCTACAACATCTCCTGGCAAGAAGTGATGGACTCCGTTGGCATGGCCACCAACGACCAATTGGGAAGCCTGTACGTGTTTGGCCAGCAGTTTGCCCCGAGCAGCGTGCTGGACTTCCGGCAGGCAGGGTTTGTCTTCGCCGAGCAGGCGGTCAGCTTGCCGCTCCACGTAAGAAAGAACCCCTCGATCAATCGGCAGTCGGCTCCCATTTCCTATGCCCGACCTGCGGTAGGCCGCTTGAAAGAAACCCATTGGGAGCTGCCGATCACCCTACATGCCGCTGGCATAAGCTACCCACTCGGCGGGGTCGGCATGCACCCTGAAGCTGATACGAGTAAAGACCGCTTTGACGTGGTGCGCTTACCTCGCCTGGGGCAGTACCTGGACATGAGCCACGCCCATCCGGGGTATTTTTCACCCTATTTTTCGTTTGACATGGTGCCGGCCGATACGGCTCAGGTGTGGGACTTTACCGTGGGCAACAACACCGGGCAGCGGGTCGAATTGCGCTGGGATCCTGCGGGCTTGCAGGATGGGAGGCGGCGCTTGATGTTGCTGGATGTAGAACGGCAGCAGGTGGTCGACATGGCGGCGAAGGGAAGCTACGTTTCCTGGTCGGAACTGACCGAGCGGCCCTTCCGCATATATTTTGGCAGCCCTGCCTTCATTGCGCGGGAACTCAACCCGGACCGCATTCACCTGGGCAGCGCCTACCCCAACCCAGCTACGGGGCCGGTCCACATTCCCCTGGCCTTGCCCCCGGCGGCGGAGCCCTACGCGCTCAGCCTCTTCATCGAGGATTTGACCGGGCGATGCATTGCCAGGCCGGTGGCGGAGGAGGTTGCCCCCGGTTTTCACACCTTCACCTGGTCAGGCCAATCAGAAACCGGTCAGCCGGTAGCGGCGGGGGTTTACCTTTACCGGGTCCGGGTCAAGCAGGGCCATTCGGTCTATGAAGCCACGGGTAAACTAATTCGTCAATAGCCAAATAAAAAGGGGAAGGACCGCAGAAATGCCCTTCCCTTTCTTTTCGTTCCTTTTTTACTATTTACCGGAAAAGAATATTTCGAAGAAGCTAAATGCCTGTAAGTCTTAAGCTTGGCGCAGCCAAGGTAAGCCCCTGATTCGCAGTTGGTAGCCTGGCTGGAACAGGGGCTTTGTTTTTGGCAAAAAAAGCTTTTTTCTTACAAAACTATCTGACACCCACTGAGCCGTTCAGATGAAGCGGGTGTGATTTTTTTGTAAAAAATGCCGCAGTTCCCCACGAAAAAAGAGGGAATTGCCTATTTTTATACATCAAACATTACACCTATCTTACATTTCTGCGGTTGAACTTGCTAGATAATTGTAATGGTTTTAGGAGCCAACTTGACATACAACACAACATGAAAAACC
>CAZIVQ010000174.1:0-7344 GCA_964542415.1 uncultured Bacteroidia bacterium
GCACCCGGAGAACCCGAGCTTTGCAAGACCTGCACCCCAGCCACTTTTCCCACCAAGGCTTGGTCAAAGGAGTTTACCGGTTGGTCACGAATGTCCTCTGCATCTACCCCGGTCACCGCTGTGGTCAGATCTTGTTTACGCTGACGGCCATAGCCGATCACGACCACTTCGTCCAGGTTGAGCGGATCACTGATCAGCGTGATATCGAAAGTTGTCTGGCCTTCAAGCTGGACTTCCCGGGTTTGGTAACCATAATATGAAACCAATAAGGCCGCAGCCCCTCCCGTTGCCCGTAGGGAAAAGTTTCCTTCTGAGTCGGTAAAGGCCCCAACGTTTGTCCCTTTCAACAGAACCGTAGCCCCTTCTAGAGGGCTGTTTGTCTTTGCATCCAGCACCTGACCCTTGAGCATGGTTTGGGCAACCAGCGTGGGAGCAAAGGCCCCCATCAAGAGGAAAAGCAAAGTGATACAGGGGGGCAAATGTTTGCTCAATCGTAAATGTAGTTTCATGAATAGGAGATTGAAATGAAGAAAATAGGCTAAAAAAATAAGACTAAGGACCAGTCAAAGCCTTGAATCGGCCATACCAAGAAAACTCAGTCCGGAACTCGAACTGAATAAAATGACATGGCATTGATAAGCCAGTCAGTTAGGACTTACTCGCAGCTCAGTCAGGCTTTATAAATCTCGATACCTAATACTCAAGGGAGGCTTGGCCTCCCCCAGATAAGTTTGGGAACCTGGACTTGAAGATACTTTCAAACTTCGACCGCAAGGAATAATCCAATGGTTAGAAAGAGGTGAAACCAGGTTAAAAGAACCATTAAGTTTTCAAACGAAGAGGCCTCGTCCTTCACAATGCTTTAACTTGAGAAAAGAAAAACTTGGCTTCCTTAATCACAACTCACTTATAGCCAAATCGCTATACGTAACCTGGTAGCCCTATTTTTCTTAACATTGAAGCGGGGTAGGGCGCGCACTTTGTCTCTGAGTTTAATTACCGGGAGAAAGACCTGTCTCCCGTCAAGGCCCCTTGCTCAAGAGACGGATAGCAGGTGGGAAGCACTAGCTGCTGGGTTCAGCGCAGCCCGCGCTTTTTGAGGTATGCAAGTAATTCAGCAGGCCGATCGGTCATGATGGCGCGGGCTCCCTGTTCGATCAGCCAGCCCCAGGCCGCATCAGGGCCTTCGAGCAACGCCATTTCGTCTGTGTGGCCCGCCACGAGCTCATCCCACAAAGCAATAGCCAAGAAGGTGACTCCCTGATCTTGCAAGCGCCGGGCGGCCGCCAGGTTGGGAGAGGTCTCGGAGCTAAAGAGCATCTCGTAGGCCACCGGGTTGACCTCCGCTTTCCATGCGGCCATGTACCCGGCGGCATCAGGCAAGTTATGCCATACAATGGGCATGTAGACGACCGAATCCAGTAGAGGGCCGTATTTTTGGCGCATTTCTAAGGCTGGTACTCGGCCTTTCAGAATCGCCTGGTCAGCGGTCCCGGTTTGTCGCAACACCGCATAGGCTTCCCGTAGGGTTTCTCCTTCTACCTTGTCCAGGTTGACCATGATCTGGCCTTTGGCAAGGGCCATGGCCTCTTCCAGGCTAGGGACCTGCTGCTGTGAACCCCGCACCCCACAGGCATTTTTGAGCCGCAACTGTTTGATTTCTGCCAAAGTCATCTCCGCAACTTTGCCCTGGCCGTTGGTAGTGCGGTCTACCGTTTCATCATGCATCAGGACCAGGTACCCATCTTGAGTAAGGCGCAGGTCGATTTCGACGACATCTACCCCCAGGTCGATACAGCGCTGGATCGCCGCTAACGAGTTTTCTGGCGCATAGCGCCAATCTCCCCGGTGAGAAATGACCAGGATATGGTCGTCAGAAGGATGCTGGAGCTGAGCAAGAATTTCCGCGGCCCGGTTTTGGGCCGGTAAAGCCAGGCTAAGGAGCCACAGGCATAGGAGGATACCCCCCCGGTTGAAGCTTTGCATAGAGCGTGAAGAGTAAGGTTTGATGGAAAGAAAAATATTAACCTTTGACTCGAAAACTAAGCAGCTCGCCAGAATAAGAAAAGCTTATGAGATTTGGTAATCAGGAAATAATGCAGGGGTGTTGCCCGGATAAAATTCCCCTCAAAATTCCAGGTACCACTGAAAGTGCCTCCGCAAAATCCGGGCTTTTTCCTGTTGTAAAAACCCCAGGTACGCCCCAGCCACTGGGGAAAGCTGCTTCCCCCGGAGCCAGATCAGCCGCCAAACGGTGCGGATGGGCAGGCCCGGAGCGGGCAACATAAAAAGCTGCCGATCCATCAGCTCATTTTTGATGCCGATCAGCGGCAACAACGACTGCCCCAGCCCGGCCAGTACGGCCTGCTTTACTGCTTCGTTGGAGGTCAGCTCCAATTGCTTGCGGGCCTTGCCTGGCTGAAAGCGGAAGTAGCTCTCCATGGCCGAGCGGGTAGCTGAGCCTGGCTCCCGGAAGATCAGCGGCTGATCGGGCTGCGGCTCCGGTTGGTTACCAATGAGGTAAATCCGGTTCTCGATCAGCTTTTCTTCCTCATAAGCCAGCTTCTCCGGCGGCACCGAGACCACCGCAAAGTCGATCTCATTGTTTTTCAAGCTCTCTACCACCCGCGTTTTGTTCGTCACATCCAGGATCAGGTCCACCCCCGGATGCAATTCCATGAATTCGACCAGAAAAAACGGGATCACATACTTGCCGGTAGAGGCCGAAGAGATTTTCAGCCGACCCGTTAGCTTGCCCTCGTAATCCCGCGTCTTGTACTGGATCGCCTCCAGCCGCTCCAGGGCCTGCTGAGCCAGGCCATTGACCTCCTGCCCGAAATCTGTGATGTGCAGCTGCCGACCGACCAATTCGGTAAGGGGGAGGGAGAATTGCTGCTGGAAATTTTTCAGCTGAATCGAAACCGCCGGTTGGGTCATGTGCATGGCCTCTGCCGCCTTGGTGATGCTCTGGGTTTCCACCACTTTCAGAAAGACCCGCAGCTGGTGAATGGTGTAGTTCATAAAAATCGTTTATGCATTTCATTACAAATTTGAATAAAAATTTATGAAAAGCAGGGCCTTTCTTTGCGCCCAACAAAACGAAACGCAAATCAAGACCATGCTTAACGAACTATCCCTAGGCTTATCTGTACCCACTCAGCTACTCGGCCTGCTGGTACTGGCCTCACCGCTTTCGCTGCTGCTGGTGGCGCTGATCTCGGCTTTTCAGCCGGGCCAGCGGCCGGTAGCTACCCTGAAGGCGAGCTTCTGGGCCTCGCTCACCGGGCTGCTCGCAGCTGCCTACGCTGCGGCGATGGTCTGGCAGCAGGGCCTGCTGGAAAGCGAGCTACTGGGCTATGCCGGCCTGGGCTTTTCGCTGCGGCTGGACCCGCTGAGCGGGTTGCTCTTCGCCATGATCGCCCTGTTGGGCTTCATCATCCTCAAATTCAGCGCCACCTACCTCGACGGCGACGCCCGCCATGGCGCCTTCATCGGGCGGCTGGCCGCGACCATCGCGGCGGTACAACTGCTGGTGCTGGCTGGCAACCTGCTGCTGCTTTTTCTGGCCTGGGTGGCCACGAGCCTCACCCTGCACCGGCTGCTGGTGTTTTATCCCGAGCGGCCACGGGCCGTGGTCGCTGCCCGCAAAAAGTTTTGGGCCGCCCGCCTGGGCGACGCCTGCCTGCTGGGCAGCTTGGTGCTGCTCTACCAGGCCTTTGGCCACGGCAACCTGGAGCTGATCTTCGCGCAGCTGCGCAGCGAAACCTTTGTCGCTCCGGCCTCCCTGGAGGCTGCCGCCCTGCTGCTGGCCCTCACGGCCTTCTTCAAATCCGCCCAATTTCCCACCCACGGCTGGCTAATCGAAGTAATGGAGACCCCCACCCCGGTCTCGGCCCTGCTCCACGCCGGGCTGCTCAACGCTGGTCCCTTTCTGGTGGCCCGTATGGCTTTCGTCATGAGCGAAACCACCTACGCGCCGCTGTTGCTTATCGTGGTCGGCGGCCTGACCGCCTTCTTTGCCTCGGTCGCCTTCCTCACCCAGCCGGCAGTTAAGACCGCCCTGGGCTATTCGAGTGCTGCCCACATGGGCTTCATGCTGATGGTCTGCGGCATGGGCGCCTACCCTGCCGCCATGCTCCACCTGGTGGCCCACTCTTTCTACAAAGCCCACGCTTTCCTTTCCTCGGGTAGCGTGCCGGATGTATTGCGGGCCTCACGCCTCTCGGCGGCTCCCCGGCTGGGTAGCCCCTGGCGCATGGCCGCCGGACTCGGGGTAGCCCTGCTGGTCTACCTGGCCACTGCCGCCCTCTGGGCGGTCGACCCCACCACCGAAGTCGCCTTGCTGGCTACTGGTGCTATGATTGTCATGGGGCTGGCCCAGCTCATTGCCCCCACCTTCGACTCCCGCAGCTATGTCGCCACCACTTGGCGGGCCTTGCTGCTGGTGGCGCTGGTGGCTACGGCCTTTTTCTCCCTTGAAGGCGCCACCGAGTGGCTGCTACGTTCTCAGCTACCGGCGCTTTCGCATCCCGGACCCGCCGCCCTGGCCCTGATCAGTTTGGTACTGTTACTCTTCGGCCTGACGGTCTGCCTGCAGATCGCAGGACCGGCCTTCCGGGCCAAGCCTTTTGGGCGCAGCCTGGCCATCCACTTTCGCCATGGCTGGTATGCCAACCTCCTCTTCGACCGCCTGGTAGGCGGCTGGAAAGCCCGGGCCGATGGGTCCCGTTCGTAATGCTCCTCTTTTTCCTCCTGGCATCAATTTACACGCTTTTTCACGCATGGATTCATTCCTTCAAGGCAACGATATGCTTACCCCTGAGCAGCGCAAAAGCTGGCTCACCCACCTCAACCAAGCTTGTGACCTGGTCGCCCCGGTCTGGCCGCTGGACAGCTTCGTCGCCGTCAACCCCTACCTCGGCCTGGCCGATCAGCCTTTCGAGACCGCTGCCGCCCGCCTGGCCCAAGCTGGTCAAATTCAGCTGACCCTGCCGGTATCCTTTTACCAAAAAGCCCTGGAAAATGGCGAAATGACCCTGGCTGACCTGGCCTACGCCCTAAAAAAAAGCGGGCTGGATATGCCGTCAGAGGTCTTTTTGGCCAATATAGCCGAACCCAAAGCAGATAGCGCCGCTGCTCCGCTGGGCGTAGATGTGGCCACAGAGGTAAGCGGTACGGCTTGGAGCGACCTGATGGTCGACCGGATCAGCAGCTGGGCCGCGGCCTACTTCGACGAAGGGCAGGCCCTGTGGCGCAGCGCCTCCCGCGAGCAGGAGCTGTTTGCCGCCTGGCGGGCCGAAGCCCTGACCGACCGCAGCCTGGACCTGATGGGCCTGAAGGGCTTCCGGCAACACTTGCGGGCCTTGCCCGCCCAGCCAGAGGCGGCTGCCTTGGCCTGCCTGCAACGGCTGGCTTTGCCGGCTCCGGCCCTGGACCTCTACCTCCACAGTTTGCTGCTCCGGGTAGGCGGCTGGGCGGCCTATGCCGCCAAGCAAGACTGGGAAAACCGCCTCTACGGAGGCCCGACCCGCCACCGGCTGGCCTTCCTCAGCATTCTGCTTTGCTGGGAAACCTGCCTGCTGCAAGCGCTGCCCCCCCAGCAAGTAGCTAAGCCTTGGCAGCGCGCCAAGCAGCAGCTCGCCTTTCTGGTCGAAACCCAGGCGCTTGCCCCGGCCTTGCGAGAAAAATTGGTGCTGCAACAAGCCTACGATCATGCTTGTCAGCGGAGCTTGCGCGAAAAGATTGACGGAGCGCCTGGCACGGCTGCGCCGACTGAACGCCCCGCCGCCCAGGCGATCTTCTGCATCGACGTGCGCTCGGAGGTCTACCGTCGCAACCTCGAACTGGTGGCCCCGAAGGTGGAGACCCTGGGCTTTGCGGGCTTTTTTGCCTTTGCGGTGCGTTTTTTGCCCCTGGGTCACAACCAAGCCCGGGCGCAGTGCCCGGTGCTGATCCCGGCTAGCCATACCGTGATGGAGACCGTACAAGACCACGCGAAAGCGGTACGGCAGCGGGGCATCGCCTATCAGGTTTCGCAGGCCTGGAAAGCCTTTAAGTTAGGGGCTATCTCCTGCTTCAGCTTCGTGGGGCCTATCGGCTTGGCCTACCTGCCGAAGCTGTTTACCGACGCCTTCGGCCTGACGCGGCCGGAGCCGCATCCGGAGCAAGCAGGCCTGCCCGCCCGGTTGGGCCAGGCGCGGCAGGTGAGCCTGGACCCGGCGGAGGTAGAGGGGCTGGCCGTGGGCTTTTCGCTGGAAGAGCAGGTATCCATGGCGCAGTCGGCCTTGCAGGCGATGTCATTGACCGAGGGCTTTGCCCGGCTGGTGCTGCTGGTGGGCCACGGCTCCAGCACGGTGAACAACCCCCACGCGACGGGCCTGGACTGTGGCGCCTGCGGTGGCCAAAGCGGTGAAGCCAATGCCAAGGTAGCGGCGGCGGTCCTCAACCGCCCGGCAGTGCGGGCGCAGCTGGCTGAAAATGGCCTGGAGATTCCGGCGGATACTTGCTTTGTGGCGGCCTTGCACGACACTACCACCGATGAGGTGACGCTGTTTGGGACCGAGGCGTTGCCGGAGAGCCACGCAGCGGAAGTCGAGCAGTTGCGGCTATGGCTGGCCAAAGCAGGCCACACCACCCGCACCGAGCGGGCCACTCGCCTGGGCATCGGCGCGGGCGCAGCAGTAGATGCGGCAGTGATCGCACGGAGCAAAGACTGGTCGCAGGTGCGGCCCGAATGGGGCCTGGCCGGTTGCCATGCCTTCGTGGTGGCGCCACGGCGGCGCACCCTAAACCTTGACCTTGGGGGCACGTCTTTTCTCCACTCCTACGAATGGCAGCAAGACGAAGGCTTTGGCGTACTGGAGCTGATCATGACCGCTCCGATGGTGGTCACGAGCTGGATCAATTTGCAATACTACGCCTCCACGGTCGATAACCGCCACTTCGGCTCGGGCAACAAGACCCTACACAACGTGGTAGGCGGGATCGGGGTCCTGGAAGGTCATACCGGCGACTTGCGGACCGGCTTGCCCTGGCAGTCGGTGCATGATGGTACGCAGTACCAGCATTTGCCACAGCGCCTCAACGTGATCATTGAGGCGCCCCTTGAAGCGATGAATGGCGTCCTGGCCAAGCATCCTTCGGTACAGGCGCTCTGCGACCACGGCTGGATCCACTTGCTGGCAATGGATGATCGCGGACGGGTCTCACACCGCTACCTCGGGGAACAGCGCTGGGAAGCGCTGCAGCAGGCAGCGGTAAGGGTAGAAAAATGAGGCAGTGTAGCCGGGGCCTTTCGGGGTTCCGGCTTTTTTTATGCTGCGTCGATTCTCTCCCATAATCTCT
>CAZIVQ010000175.1:0-7322 GCA_964542415.1 uncultured Bacteroidia bacterium
GCTGCTCAAAGGCGCTTTGCCTACCGAAGCGGAGCATGCGGAATTTTCCCAGGAACTCAAGAACCATGTGGGGTTGCCCGCCGCCGCGAAGGCCGTGCTCAAAGCCATGCCCGCCGACGCACACCCCATGTCCATGCTGACGACCCTTTTCGGGGCTATTTCTGGCTTGTACCCGGAAGCCCTGGACTCCTGGTCCGATGAGAAAATTCGCTGGAAGACCATCTACACGTTGGTCGCCAACATGCCGGTGCTCGCGGCCTACATCTACCGTCACTCCAAAGGGTTGGACTTTATCGATCCTGCCCCTTCCCTGGACTATGTCGAGAACTTCTTGTACATGATGTTTGGGAAAGTAGATGAAAGTGCTGCCGAAGCCCTCGACACCCTTTTGGTGCTGCACGCGGACCACGAGCAAAACTGTTCCGCTTCCACCGCCCGCTTTGTCGGCTCCTCGCAGGTCAACCTCTATGCGGCCGTGGCTGCGGCCAACGCTGCCCTTTGGGGGCCGCTGCACGGGGGCGCCAACCAAAAAGTGCTCGAAATGCTTGATGCCATCAAAGCCGATGGCGGCGACACAGATAGGTACATCAACAAAGCCAAGGACAAAGAGGATCCCTTCCGCCTGATGGGCTTTGGCCACCGGGTGTACAAAAACTATGACCCCCGGGCCAGGGTGATCCAACGACATGCCGACAAGGTGCTGAACGAAATGGCCATCAAAGACCCTATCCTCGACATCGCCAAGGGCCTGGAGCAAGCTGCCCTGGAAGATGAGTATTTCATTTCGCGCAAGCTCTTCCCCAACGTAGATTTTTACTCCGGTATCATTTATTCTGCCCTGGAGATTCCGGTCAAGATGTTCACCGTCATGTTTGCCTTAGGGCGCTTGCCCGGCTGGATTTCGCAGTGGATGGAGATGCGTACCAACAAAGAGCCCATCGGCCGTCCACGGCAAGTTTACATTGGCGAAGCCACCCGCGAGTACGTCGACCTCTCGCAGCGGTAGCATTTAATGGAATTATTTAGCTAACTTTGTGGGACCTGCCTTGTTAAAAAGAGGCGGGTCTTGTTTTTTGACGCAACCAAAAGCACCGTTCTTTCGTTACGTGAGATTTTTTCTTACCTTCATGAAGAGCAAACGCGTCGTTTATGATGACAAACAATATTTTTGACTTCGAAAAGCCGATCGTGGAGCTGGAAAGCCGCCTGGCTGAGATGAGGAAGATCGCCGTCGAGAATGGCGTGGAAGTAGACTCTGCTTCTGCCGCCCTGGAAAAGAAGATCAATGACCTGAAGGTCAATATTTACCATAACCTCTCCCGGTGGCAGCGGGTGCAGATTTCCCGGCATCCTGAGCGTCCTTACTCCCTTGATTACATCCACCACATCTCCGACGAATTCGTCGAGCTGTTTGGCGACCGCAATTTTCGCGACGACAAAGCCATGGTGGGCGGCTTGGGCCGCATCGACGGGCAGCCGGTGATGTTTATCGGGCAGCAAAAAGGCCATACCACCAAAGAGCGGCAATACCGCAACTTTGGCATGCCCAATCCCGAGGGCTACCGCAAAGCCCTGCGTCTGATGCGCATGGCCGAGAAGTTTTCGCTTCCGGTCATTTGCCTCATTGATACCCCCGGCGCATTTCCTGGCCTCGAAGCCGAAGAACGCGGACAAGGAGAGGCCATCGCCCGTAATTTGTTGGAAATGGCCACCCTCAAGACCCCCATCATCTGTGTGGTGATCGGAGAAGGAGCCTCGGGTGGAGCCCTCGGCATCGGCATCGGTGACCGGGTCTACATGATGGAAAATACCTGGTACTCAGTGATTTCTCCCGAGTCATGCTCCTCGATTCTCTGGCGAAGCTGGGAAAACAAAGAGCAGGCGGCTGAAGCCTTACGCCTCACCGCCAAAGACAACCTCGAACTAGGCATCATCGACGGCATCGTCGGAGAGCCGTTGGGAGGGGCTCACAAACATCCCGAAACTGCCTACGCGGCCGTGAAAGCCCGGCTTCTGGAGGACATAAATGGCTTTCAGGCCCAGCAGACAGAGGCCCTGATTGCCGCTCGCATCGAAAAGTTTACGGCCATAGGCCGGTATCAAGAAGCCGCCCTTGACCCCAGCGGGGAAAAAAAAATCCTGAATGAAGCGGACGTTACCTTCAAACCTTTACCCAGTATGCAGGCACCCTCTACAAAATAGGCCATTAGGCCCAAACTCCTGTACCCAGCGGGCGTATCCTTGTGCAAGGGTACGCTCGTTGTGATTTGGGGCTTGCCCATCTGATTTTTTTGTTTTTCTTCCTCATGGCTACACCTGCTTTTTCTTTCTGGCGAACCGCTGGGTTTGCATGCCTGCTGCTACTCACCCTTTCGGCCTGTAAATCCACCCGAAAAGGGGGCGTGACCGCTGCGGTGGCCGCCCGCAATACCCTGGCCAAAACCGAAGCGGCCAGCCTGGCCTTCGAAAACCTCTCCCTCTCCGGCCGGGCCAACGTTGAAGGCGGTCCCAATCAACTTGACCTCAGCGTCAATTATCGCATCAACATCCTCGAAGACTCCCTCATGCTCATCCGCCTGATCCAGGTGATCGAAGGGGCCCGCATCCTGCTCACGCCCGATTCAATCTTTATGCTGAACAAGCTGAACCGCAGCTACCTGGCCATGGATTACGCCAAAGTCCGGGAGTTCATCGGCTTCGATGCTGATTTTAGCCTGATTCAGGATTTATTATTGGGGAATTACCACCCCATTCCTTCCCGCTTGGAACTGGAAAGCCTGCGGGCCAGTCCGCAGGTGTTCAAGGGCCGGGAAGCCGGTTATGAATTTGCCTACCGAATCGACCCGGTTCGGTCCAAAGTGGTGGGGATCGAGAGCCAGAATTCCCTGCTCAATCGCCACACCCAGGTGGCATACGACGACTTTCAACCGGTTGCCAACACGGTGGTACCGATGGAGGGGCTAATTTCGGTATTGGCGCCCGGAAGCCTCACGTTTGCCTTTTCGCATCGTAAAGTCGAACTTGATGCAGAACGCGCTTCTTTTGCCTTCCGTGTCCCCGACAGCTATGAGAAAATGGAGCTTGACTAATCGGCCCTTGCTCGTGTGCCTGCTGCTGGTCAGCAGCGGGTGGATTTCTTTGCTGCCTGGGCAGCCCCCGGCTTCGCGTGAGACCTTGCAGCAGCAGATTCGCCTTACCGACCGCTTGTTGCAGGAGACAGAAGACAAGCGGGACAAGACCTTGGTAGAGCTGAGTGTGGTAAACAAGCAGGTGTCCTTGCGGCGGCGGTTGTTGCAGTCGCTAACGGGAGAACTGCGGGAGCTGGAAACCTCCATTTCGGAGGCGGAAACGATCATCGGGGCCCTTGAGCGGGACATGGATACCATCCGGCTGGGGTACGCCCAAATGGCCCGGTTGACCTATCAGGCCATGGAAGGGGATTATTTTTGGCTGTCCTTGCTGAGTGCCGGCAGCTTGACAGAGGCGTACTACCGAGCGATTTATTTCCGGCAATTCAGCCAGTACCGGCGCGATCAGATGCGGCTGATTTCGCAGACCAAAGACTACTTGGCGGAAAAACGGGTTCGTTTGCAAGCCGACCTGCGGGAGAAGGCGCGTCTGGTCGAGGAAAAAGAAGCGGAGCTTTCTCGTTTGGCGGCTTCCCAGGCCCAGCAAAAAAAGATATTTGAGAACCTGCGGGCCAAAGTGGCCCGCTACCAAACGCAATTGCAGCAGCAGCAGCGGCAGCTCAAAGGGTTTATCCGGGATACCGAAGATGCCGTGGCAGAGGCCAGCACCGAGCCGGTGCCTGAGTTGTCCAAGGACTACGCCCGTGAATTTACTCGGCAGCAGGGCCGTTTGCCCTGGCCCGTACCTCCCCAATATGCCCTGATCATTGGAGGCTTTGGGCTGACCGAAGACCCCTACGGCAACCCCGTCACCAACGATGGCATCTACCTCCGCACGCCCCAAGGGCAACAAGTCACGGCCGTGGCGGCGGGCAAAGTGACCGGAGTGCGCCGCCTGCCCCAGCATGGGGCCATGGTCATCGTCGAGCACGGCGACTACCGTACCGTCTACGCCGACCTGGAAGACACCTTTGTGTTCACCGGCGAATACGTGGAAGCCGGGCAGGCGATTGCCACGGTACGCACCGATCCCCGGAGCAGCGAGACCGTCCTCAATTTCCTCATCTACAAGGTCCCTGATCAGTTTCTCGACCCCCAAAAGTGGTTGCAGAGGAAATAAGGGGATGGGGAGTATGGATTATAGAATATGGAATATAGACTGGCTGGGTGAACGGCCTCCTGGGCCGTCCTTGGCGAGGCTCCTTTCAAAAGGGAGCTGGGCGATCCGCAGGATCTACTTTGGTTAAAGCTCTTTATCCGACCCATCCTTGCATTGGCAGGCTTGCGGGCATTGCTTATGTTTGTGGGGCCACTCGCAGCTTCTGCGAGGGGGATCGTGTCGCCAACCGAGAAATGAGGATCTACTGCCCATTTGGGCGCTTTTAAGTCCTTTTTCTAACTCCACACCACCTATGATCATCCTCAAGCAAGTCCAGATACAGCTGGGAAAGCCCTATTTTGACCTCGAATTTTTGCTCCAATGCCTCAAAGAAGTGCTGATCGAAAATGGCGAGGACAAGCTGGCCCGGCAGATACCTTGGATCAACGATGTGCGCTACGAGAACATCGCCCATTTTTCTCACGAGCAGATTCAGCTCTACAGCATCATTTTTCAGCTGGTCAACATTGCCGAGATCAACGGAGCGGTGCAGCAGCGTCGCCAAGATGAAGACCAGGACCTGGCCAATGTCAACGGCCTCTGGGCCCGCAGTTTTCGCGACCTGAAAGAGAAAGGCCTTACCCCAGAAAAAATCGCCGAACGCATGCGCCACGTACGGGTGGAGCCCGTGCTCACCGCCCACCCGACCGAAGCTAAGCGCACCACCGTGCTGGAACACCACCGGGAGCTGTACCTGCTGATGGTGGAGCGGGAAAACGCCATGTTTACCGCCAAGGAGCAAGACAACATTCGCGACAACATCAAGCTGACGTTGTATCGCCTTTGGAAGACGGGTGAAATTTATACGGAGAAGCCGGGGGTAGAGTCAGAATTGCGCAACTTGCTGCATTACTTCACCAACGTTTTTCCGGAGATCATTCCCGTGCTGGACCGCCGTATGCTGCAAGCCTGGAAAGCCATGGGTTATGACCCGGCCTTGGTCTTGGAGGAGATGGCCTACCCGGATATTCACTTTGGGGATTGGGTGGGGGGAGACCGGGATGGGCACCCGCTGGTGACGGCTGAGGTGACCGAGATCACCCTGCGGCGCTTGCGCCTGAACGCCATGGTAGTGATCCGGCGCAAACTGGTGGACCTGATCCGGCACCTGAGCTTTTCGCTGCGCCTCAAGGATGCGCCGGAGCCCATGAAAGCCCGCATCAAGGCCTTGGCCAAACAGCTGGGGGAGGCGGGGCAGGCTGCCGTGGACCGCAACAAGGGCGAGGCCTTCCGGCAGTTTATCTCCTTGATGATGGCCGCCCTGCCTTTGGAGATGGCCCGAGGCCATGCCACCGCCCTGAGCGAGCGGGACGGATCGTACGTGCAGCCCGCCGAGCTGAAGGCCGATCTGGAGCTGCTGCAACAATCGCTGTTGGCCTACGGGGCCCGCTCGGTGGCCTATGACGAAGTGAAAGATGCCATCCGCCGGGTTTCGGCTTTTGGTTTTCACCTTGCCGCCATGGATGTGCGCCAAAACAGCGCCTTTCACGAAAAAGCCATGGCCCAGCTCATGGATGCCTCCGGCTTGGATGGGCAGGCGCTTCTTGATGGGGACGAAAGCTGGCGGCGGGATTTCATCAACCAGGAATTGGAAAAACAGCGCCCCTTTACCCATCCTAATGCAGAGTTGGGGCCAGAGGCCCGGGCGGTGGTGGATGCCCACAAGGTGGTGGCGGAGCACATCCGAAATTATGGCCCCGGCGGCATCGGTGCCTTCATCGTGAGCATGACCCGCAGCTTGTCCGACTTGTTGCTGGTGTACCTGCTGGCCCGGGAGGCAGGGCTCACCCGCATGACCCCCGAGGGCATGGTCTGCGAAGTACCAGTGGTGCCCCTGCTGGAAACCATCGACGACCTGGCAGCCGGGCCGGAGATTCTGGAAGAATTTCTGGCTCACCCCGTCACCGCCCGCAGCCTTGCCTACCAGCAGGAGCGGGATCACCTGCCAACCCTTACCCAGCAGGTGATGGTGGGATACAGCGACAGCAACAAGGACGGCGGTATTTTGGCCAGCCAGTGGTACCTCTACCAGGCTCAGGCCAACCTCAGCCGGGTAGGAGAATCCCATGGGGTCAACCTGCGCTTTTTTCATGGCAAAGGAGGCTCAATCAGCCGGGGGGCCGGGCCGACCCACTATTTCATCCAAGCCTTGCCCAAGGCCTCGCTCAAAGGAGATATTCGCCTCACGGAGCAGGGCGAAACCATCGAGCAGAAGTACGCCAACCGCATCAATGCCGCCTACAACCTGGAACTGCTGGCCGCCAGTGCGGTGCGGCAGACCCTGCTGGACGAACTTAACGGCGAGCGGGTCCACCCCTTGGCGGAAACCTTGCAATGGATGGCGGAGGAAAGCCGCAAGACCTATGCTGCCTTATTGCACGAAGAAGGCTTCATCGAATTTTTCCGCCAAGCCACCCCGATCGATGCCATCGAAAACAGCAAGATCGGTTCCCGGCCTTCCCGGCGCACCGGCAGCAAGAGCCTGGATGACCTGCGGGCCATCCCCTGGGTATTTTCCTGGTCCCAAGCCCGCTACAACATGACCTCTTGGTACGGAGTAGGCACCACGCTGGAGCGGCTGGAAAAGGAAAAGCCCGAGGCCTACGCAGCCTTCAAATCGGCCACCCAATTCGATCCATTTATCCGCTACGTGCTGACCAATGTCGACACCAGCCTTTCTGCCACCGACGAAGAAATCATGCGGCTATATGCCTCCCTGGTGCCAGATGAGGCCTTGCGGGAAAAATTTTTGGAGGTGTTTTTGGCGGAGCTGAAGCTGGCCCGGGAAAACCTGATGCGCCTGCTGGAGCGGGGGATCGAGATGCGGCGCAAGAGCCATCATTATTCTACCGTCTTGCGGCATTCGCTGATGATCGACTTGCACAAAAAGCAGGTGGCCCTGCTGAAGGAATGGCGGGAAGCACATGCGGCTGGGCAAGAAGACGCCGCCAACGACCTGCTGATGGAACTCCTGACCACGGTGAATGCCATTGCCAGCGGTTTGGGGCAAACGGGGTGAACAGTGGACAGTGGAC
>CAZIVQ010000176.1:0-7317 GCA_964542415.1 uncultured Bacteroidia bacterium
GACTCTTTGTCAAGAACATCGAGAATGTGCAGGGCGACGAGCGGGATGTGATCATCTTCTCGATCGGCTACGCCCCCAATGAGGAGGGCAAGCTGCTGGCGCGCTTTGGCCTGCTGAACCAAAAAGGCGGTGAAAACCGCCTCAACGTGGCCATTACCCGCGCGCGTAAGCAGGTCTGCATCGTCTGTAGCTTCCAGCCGACCCAGCTGCCGGTGGCTGCCACCGCCAACGCGGGCCCGCGTTATTTGCAACAATACCTCCACTATGCCCAAGCCATCAGCGAAGGTCGCCCGCAAGCCGCTCAACCTTACCTGGCAGCCTTACCCCAAACGGCCCCGCTGCGCTCAGTCCCTGTCAATCCGATCGCCGCCTGGCTGGGTGCGCGCCTGCGCGAGGCGGGCTACCACGTCATCCAAAACTTCGGCGACACCGCCTTCAAGCTCGATTTGGCCATCAAGGGCCAACCCGAGGACCCGGCGTTTTTGCTCGGCATCAGTTGCGAAGGCAGCCACTACTTCAGCGGCCAAAGCGCCAAGGAGCGCGAGGTCTACCGCCCGCGGCTGCTGCAAGCCCGTGGCTGGCAGCTCTACCACGTCTGGGCGAGGAACTTCTGGCAGGACCGGGAGAAGGAGTGGGAGAAGATCAGGGGGGTGTTGGAGACTAATTTTTGAGCAGGTGGCGGGTTACTTTGCCCCTTTTTCCTCCCAATTCCAGGAAATACAGCCCAGCCGGCAAACCTTCTACCGCCAGGCGCTGCCGGGTCTGCTCGATTTCGCCCTGCTGCCAGGTCTTTCCCTGGCCGTCAAACAGCCGATAAGCCAAGGGCAGGGCCTTTACCGCCGCTGCCACCCAAACGTAAGCGACCGCTGGCTGGGGATAGAGCTCGATCGTCCAGGTGCGGGGCGTTTCCCGCTGCGTTGTGCTCCCAAGATACGGCCCGAGCAAAGCACGGAGGTCCAGCCGGTGCAGCTGTGGCGGAATGTCCACAAAAGGCGGCTGGGAAAAGCGCTCATTGGTCAGGAAAACCGTGGTGCCATCTCCCATGGCAATGCCTTCTACCTGGTGGAAGCCGAGGTCAAGGCGGATGCGCCGCTTATTGCCCCCGAAAAAATCGTCCCCGGCAAAGTCGTAGCAGAGGTAGAGGAAAGGCTCCAACAGAGGCGTGTAGCCCGCGAGCAGCAGCAGCCGTTCCGATTCTAGCCAACTGGCCCCGGTGATGAGCCCCTTCACGTCGAAGGTATCGCGGGGTGTGAGCAGGTAGGCTCCGGGTAATTTGGGCAGGGCATAGATTGCGGTCTGCCGACTGAGCCATTGCTTGGTGAAAAGGTAGAGGCTGTCCCGCCCGGCCACGAGGGCTTCGCAGTCGAAATCGCTCTGGTTAGCCGGTTGAGCGGAGAAATCGCTCTGATTGGCGTAGGCGAAGGCAAGGGTATCGATCTGCGGACTGCCGCTGAGGAGGCTGGCTTTGGCCAGGCGCAGGATGCGCAGGTCTTGACGGTTGCCGCTGGCATTGTTGCCACAGTCAGCGAGGTAAAAGTAGGCGCTGTCCTGAGCTAGCGCCTCCCAATCGCGGTTGGTGACACCGGGCAAAGCAACCAGTTGGGCCACCTGAGCGGTCGCCGTATCCAGGGCAAAGAGGCGACGGTCGCTGTCGTCGTTATGCGTCCAAAGATGCTCCTGCCACAGAGCCAGGCCAGAGGTTTCGCGCAGGCTGTCGGCCAAGGGCAGCGAAATAACCGGCCGCAGCAGGCTATCGGCATAGAGGCAAGAGCCATCGTTGCTGGTGGCGGCGGGGTCGTAGTTGAGGGCGAGGGGATCGGGGCAGCCCGGCTGGGCGCGGAGGAGGGGGAGGGGGAGGAGGAAAAGAAGGATGAGCCAGAGGGGGGATTGCATGGTTCAAGGTAAGGTTTCCCCCCAAAAACAAAAAAACCCTTCTGCTTTTACACAGAAGGGCACAATCTAACAAGCTTAATCTTGGGCTTTTCCCTATAGCCTCTGTAATAAAAGTGCGGAGAATATCAGGTAGATAAAATGCTGTTTGATACCAATGAGGGTATTTTTTGATTTCTGGCAAATAAATCTCTTTACTCATCTTCCTTGGGTCAAAAACCGCGTCGTCCAGGCGGCGATGATCTCCCGCTGTACCGGCTGCTTCAAACTGGCTAAGCCCACTTCTACCGTGGCCGCGCCCATGCGATCTACCCGGGCCTGCATCAACGCCCGGTCGTAGGCCTGGTTGTATTCGGGATGGGCTTGCAAACCCAGCATGTTGGGGCCGACGGTGAAGATGCCCACCGGGCAAGCGGGTGCCCCGGCCCATACCTTGGCGCCTTCGGGCAGGGCCAGCACCTGGTCCTGACACATCATCAGCAGGTTGATTTTCTCCCGTGGCGGCTGCATCCAAGGGGCGGTGTCCAGGCATTCGAAGCCATAGACCCCGATGGCCCAGCCATTCGGGGCCTTGCCGACCCGCCCGCCGAGGGCTTCGGCCAGCATTTGGTGTCCAAAACAGCTGCCTACGTAGCGCTTGCCCGCCTGATGGATCTCGCCCACAAAGGCCTTCAAACGTTCGATCCAGGGAAAATCATCGTAGACAGAATAGCGCGAACCGGTCACCAGGTAGGCATCGTGGGCAGTGGCAGAAGCCGGAAAATGCCCGTCGCAGACGAGATAAGGCCGTAGGTCCAGCTCGGGCAGCAAGGCCCGGAACAGGGCCGTGTAGCTGCCGCCGGTCTCAGCCGCATAGCGCGGGTCAATGTGGTCACAGACGAGCAGGGCAATGGTCATGGTCGGGTTGAGGGGATAAAAAAGCTGCCGGTTGGGCTAAATTTACTACTTTTACTTGGCTTCGCCAGATTTCCCCTTCCCAGCTTTTCGCCCGCTATGCCCGAACCCCTTCTGCTTGTTTTTGCCGCCTTTGGCTGCCTCACCCTCGGGGCCGGGGTCGGGCTGGCCCTGACCCGGAGCCTGATCTACGCGGCTTTTCTGCTGTTCATCGTCCTGTTTGGGGTAGCGGCCCTCTTTGTCTTTGCCGCTGCCCCCTTTCTGGCGGTCTCGCAGATCGTGGTGTATGTGGGGGGAATCCTGATTTTGATCTTGTTTGGGGTCATGCTGACCCAAAGGCGCTTGGCCCAGGGCGCGCACTCGCCCCTGCATAACGTCCTGCCGGCGGCCCTGCTCAGCTTGGGCCTCATCGGCGGCTTGTTGCTAATGCTACGGGAAGTGCTCGCCACCGGCCTCCCGTGGGCTGGCGAGACCACGCCGCCTCCCGGTACGCCCGACAACGTACAGCTCATCGGCAAGCAATTTCTGACCGAATACCTCCTTCCCTTCGAACTGGTTTCTATCCTCCTGCTCGTAGCCCTGATCGGCGCGGCCTATCAGGCCCGGCCCGAAAGGCGGTAGGCTCCTTCGACCTTTTTCCCTGCCCATGTCCCTTACCTCCGCCGAAAAAATCCCCGCCCTCCAACACCTCTTTACCCAATGGACGGGCCATGCGGCCGATTCCGTGGAACAACTCCCGCCCTCCGGTTCCGCCCGCGAATACTTTCGCCTCCGCTGGGGTGAGCGCAGCGCCATCGGCACCTTCAACCCCCATCGCCGCGAAAACGAGGCCTTTCTCTACTTCGCCGACCACTTCCGCCAGCAGCAACTGCCAGTCCCCGAGGTCTACGCCCACGACCTTTCTGCCCATGTGTACCTGCAAACCGACCTCGGCGACCGCGCCCTGCTCAGCGAGCACCTGGCTACCCGGCAAGGCACCGAACTGGCCGCCAGCACCCTGGCCCATTACCAGCAGGCCCTGAGCCAGCTGGCCCGGTTGCAGATCGAAGCCGGGCGGCAGCTCGACTTCAGCCGCACCTACGCTCCCCCCCGTTTTGACCGGCAAGCCATGCAGTGGGACTTGGAGTACTTCAAGTACTACTTCCTGCGCCTGGCCGGGGTCGAATTTGACCCGGTGGCGCTGGAGGCGGACTTTGGCCGCCTCACCGCCTGGCTCGCCCAGGTGCCGGGCGACTACTTCCTTTACCGTGACTTCCAGGCGCGCAATATTCTGCTGCACCAAGGCCAGCCGTGGTTCATCGACTTTCAGGGCGGGCAGCAAGGCCCTCTCGCCTATGACGTGGCTTCCTTGCTTTACCAGGCCAAGGCCCAGCTCCCCGCCGCCACCCGCGAGGCCTTGCTCGACCATTACCTCCAGGCCGCCAGCCAATATTTGCCTAACCTCGACCGGAGCCAGTTCAAGGCAGAATTCCAGGGCTTCGTGCTCCTGCGGCTGCTTCAGGTGCTGGGTGCCTATGGCTTGCGGGGCTTTTATGAGCGAAAACCTCATTTTCTCGAATCCATCGCCTTTGCCTTGCAACACGTGGAGGAACTGCTTGCCACTGGGTTGCCGCTGGCGCTTCCCACCCTCGAAAGTTGCCTGCGCGAACTCTTGACCCGCGAAGACTTGCGCCAAGACACGCAAGCCAAGCCCGAAAACCAGCGCCTGACCATTTCCATCCAGAGTTTTTCCTACAAACAAGGCCTCCCCACGGACAAAACCGAACACGGTGGCGGCTTCATCTTTGACTGCCGGGCCTTGCACAACCCCGGCCGCTACGAGCCCTACCGCCACCTCACCGGCCGCGATCCCGAGGTGCAGCAATTTTTGTTGCAAGAAAGTAAGATAGAAAGCTTCCTCGCGCATGTGTACGCCCTCGTGGATCGCTCGGTCGAGACCTACCTGCGGCGCAACTTCCAGTACCTGAGTGTGAGCTTCGGCTGCACCGGCGGGCAGCACCGCTCGGTTTACTGTGCCGATGCCTTGGCCTGGCACCTCAGCGAGGCCTACCAGGTCAACGCGACCGTCCACCACCGGGAGCAGGAGCGGAAGGGGTGGCAAAATTAGCGGAGCCAGGTCCAGAGCCCGTAGAGGCTGGCAGCTCCCAGGGCCAGCAGCACATACATGAGGTAGCGCTGCAATTGCCCACTCTGCAGGTGGCGCAAGCGGCGGCCCATCCCTTTGGCAGCATGGCCCACAAAATTGACCAGGCCGTCGATGAGGCCCTCGTCGAAGCGGCGGGTCCAGCGGGCCAGCGAAGAAAATTGGGTCGAATCATTGACTGTCGCCCAGGCGACGGCCCGCACCAGCCCATCGACTACGTACTGATCGACCCAAGCGGCCAGGCGGCCGAGGGCCAGGCCAGGGCGCACCACCAGCCAGGCGTAGAATGGGTCCTGGAAGAAATGGGTATGAGAAAGCCGCCAGGCAAAGCCAGGCGAGCCAGGCTTGACCGCCTGCCAGCGCCGAAAGCGGCGGTAGCCTAGCAGCAGGCCAACCCCGGCCAGCAAGATCGACAGCCCCGCCACCCAAAAGTGATAGCTGCCATGCAACTCAATGGGCAGGGGGCCGCTTGCCGGTAGCGCCGTAGCAGGCGTTGTCAGCGAGCGTGCCAACCAGCCTTGGCTCCCGTCGAAGGGATTGAAGCTAAAAAGCGGCCAGAGGCTGCTCACCGCCAGGATGCCCAGGGGGAGGCTCATCTTCCAGCCGGGATCGCGGAGCTGCTCAGGCACTGCGCCGGGCCAGCGTAGCTTGCCCCCGAAGATAAACAGCGCGTGCCGCGCCATGTAAAAAGCCGTGAGGCCAGCGGTCAGAAAGCCCGCCGCCGGCACCAACCAGGCCAGGCCGCCCCATTGGCCCGCCCAGGCCGTGGCCCCGAGTAAGATGCCGTCTTTGGACAAAAAGCCGGAAAAAAGCGGCAGGCCCGAAAGGGCGAGCATCGGTGGCAGGTAGAAACGAAAAGTCCACGGTAGCTGTTTACCCAAGCCCCCCATCAGGCGCAGGTCCTGGGCCGGGTCGAGGTCACGGGTGGCCGCATCGGCCGGTTGGGATTGGTGATGAAGCTGGTGAATGATGGCCCCGGCCGCCAGGAAAAGGGCGCATTTGAAAAAGGCATGGGTAAAGAGGTGAAACAGTGCCATGTCGTATGCGCCCACTCCCATGCCGAGCACCATGTAGCCGAGCTGCGAAATGGTGGAATAGGCCAGCACCCGCTTGATGTCCCATTGGGTGAGGGCGGCGAGGGCCGCCATCAGGGCGGTAAGCGCCCCCACGGCCGCGATCACGGCCAGGGCCTCGGCGCTGAGCAGCACGAAGATGCGTGCCAGCAGGTAGATGCCAGCGGCGACCATGGTGGCGGCGTGGATCAGCGACGATACCGGTGTGGGGCCAGCCATGGCGTCGGGCAGCCAGACTTGCAGAGGAAATTGGGCGGATTTGCCCACGCAACCGAGGAACAGCAGGATGCCAGTGGCCGTGAGCCAGCCGGGATCCAGGCTGCGGCTGAGGCCCTCGCCAGCCGGGCCCGCCAGGGTCATTTGCCAATTTCCTCCCGCAAAGGAAGATTGCGAAACCAGCTCGGGCAGCACGGCCAGGTCGAGGGTACCAAATTGCACGAAGAGCAGCAGCAGTCCGAGGAAAAATCCCAGGTCCCCGATGCGGTTGATGATGAAAGCCTTTTGGCTGGCCCGGGCCGGGGTCTTTTTCTTAAACCAAAACCCGATGAGCAAATATGAACTTAAGCCCACCAGCTCCCAGCTCATGTAGATGAACAGCAGGTTGTCGGCCAGGACGATGCCGAGCATCGAAAAGCAAAACAATCCGAGGTAGGCGAAGTATCTAGCGTAATAGGGGTCTCCCTGCATGTAGGTCTGGGAGAAGATGTGTACCAAGGTGGTAATGAAGGTGACCATCACGGTCATCAGGGCAGCCAGGCGGTCGAGGTAGAAGCCGCCGGTGAGCCGCAGCGGCCAGCCGGTGCCGGGCAATTCGATCCAGGTAAAGCGCCAGTGCTGGGGGCCATTCACCCATATTTCTCGCAGCAGAGCCAGCGACAGCAGAAAACTCAGGGCCAACAAGCCCGTGGCCAGCCAGTCGCCTTGCCGGGGCAGCCTTCTCCCCGTCGCCAGCATCAGTCCAAAACTTAGCAGCGGCAAGCCCAGCACGGCCAAGGCCAGCCAGCTTGCAATCCCTGGTGGCAACGGGGCCAATCGTTCAAGGAGAGAAGGCGGGTTCATGCCAGCAAGGTACAAGTTTATTGGGGAAGGGCGATAAGACCCCAAGCGGGAATTTTGGGGAAAGAAGGACATGGCATGCCCTGTCCCCAGCCGAATCCATCGGGCCAAATTACGCCTGAATTCTGCTCCCAGTCCCAAAATTCAGCCCAGCAAAACCTATTTCTCCTCCGCGAAACTGATCGCTAGGGGTCACAGCCCACCCATGCTTAGCCCCATTCGTACATAAGTGAACCGATGGGTAAATCACGCTTAAAAAAA
>CAZIVQ010000177.1:0-7277 GCA_964542415.1 uncultured Bacteroidia bacterium
TCTGACGCAGTACTGCGGAAAAAGAGCAAGTTTAAATGGGTTAGAATTTAGTTCCAGAAGCACTTGCTCACACGCTGTGCCGGAAGGTGGCTTCGCCCTGTTTGACGGCGGCGGTGAGGTGCAGAAAATGCGCGGGGAACTCGCCTGGGCGGTAGGCAGTCTGCAGCGCATGCCGGTCGAGGGCAAAACCGGCCGTTTTGGTGATGGTGGCAAACACGCAGAGGAGGTCCGGGGCCAGCTCCACGGCCGGTTCGCCTTTCCTTTCTGGCCGTAGCAGCAACCGGTCCTTGCCGCCCAGGCGCGAGAGATACACCAGCCGCCGCACGGCTTTGTCATAGTTACTAAAACGATCGGGACTCACTTGCAGCTCGATAGCGGCAGTCACGACCTCATTTTGTCCCACCAGCAAGCCCACGGTTTGCCGCTCCAACCAGCGGCTCAGGGTGAAAAGCTGCGGTTCGTCTACATGTGCTTTCTGGTTGGGGGGGAGAAAATGCAAGACTGGCTGCACCCACACCTCTGCTGGAGGAATGCCTTCTCCCTGCAGATGCCGGTAAAACTCCGCCGCCAGCGCCAACTCGTGGATCAGGCGTCCCGACCGGTAGGCTTCTGCCACTTCTTGTTCCCAGGCCTGGATCAGCAGGTAAGTGAGTTCTTTAAGCATGCAAACACAATTGATCAGTCGATTACCAAGCCAATTTGCAGCATTTCGGTGCGGTTGGCCAGGGGCAAGACATTGTTGGTGGGGGCAGACACTTCCTGGTAGCGAAAACCAAACCGCAGGTTGAGCGACCGGTAGCGCCACAGCGGATAACGCAGGCCGATGCCGGTGCTGAGCCAGAACCCATTACGAAACCAGTCATATCCTCCCTGAAAGAGCAAGTAAGGTACCCCGTGTTTTTCTTGAGGAAAGAACAAACGCAGGTCTGCCAGGGCCGTGCGTCCCTCGTTGATTTCACCCTCCGGCTGAAACACAAGGTCTTGGCCAAGCCCCAGACCTAACGATACGCGCTCGCGAAAGTTATAGGCCAGGATTTCGTAGGCGTAAAAGCCCGGGCGTTGGCTGGTTCCTCCGGGTGCCAGGGCGATGAGGGGACCGGCTTCGAAGAAAAAATGGCCAAAACTCCGGCCGGGTTCCCAAGCCGGGCCCCGGTCGCGCTTGCGGCCTTCCCGGGCCAGGGATTCGCTCCGCAACCGCAAGGAGTCATTGGGGACAGCCATTTTGCGCAGGGCGTACAATTTTCGCCATGCCAGGTCATATACCCGGCCGTCAGTACCTTCGAGCCGGATGGCCATCCCCCGGGTATAGCTCAATAAAAATCCCCGACTTACCCGGCCATCTACCGTTTCGATTTCCTCCCAATAGCCCGGTACCAGCGGGGCCCGCCGGATTTCCCATAGCTGACTATCGGCGAAGGTATAGAGCTGAAAATTCTCCGCTTGAAATTGCACCAGGCTGTCGGTCCACTCCCTTACGATAAGGCCGGGCAGGTATTCTTCTGAAGAAAACCACAAAGTATCTCCTTGGGTTTGGGCCCTAAGCCCAACTCCCCCAATCAGGCTGTTCAGCAGCAGGAAAAAAAGTATGCGCATGGTCCTGGCTCAATGTACCACTAGCTCGTTTTTGTGGCCAGTCAGCTATTATCTTGCCCCTGAGGCTGACGAAGGACCCGAATCATCAGGCAGGGGCAGGTTTTCCCTCATAACGCAGGCAGAGGCTATGCGGTTTATTCCTCCCCCTGAATAGGCAGAAATTTCAGCAAGGTTCCTTCGGCTTTGCGGCCCTCATTGGTCAAATACAATTTTCCTTCCGGCGAAAAGCAGATGCCTTCAGGCTGAGGAAAGGAGGCACGGGGCAGCGTCCGCACCGCAAGTAACCGCTGCTGCTGGTCATACACGAGCAACATCTTCCCGGTAGAGGAGATCACATAGAGGTGGCCAGTCTGCGGGTGGACCGCCAAGCCCGAAGGCATGAAATCTTTGGTGCGCATGGGATCAAAACCCTCGGCCAATTTGGGATCGACCCCCGGGGTCTCTATGAGCCAGACCTTGATCTCGTACAGGTCGATCAACATCCAGGGATCTGTGCGGACCTGCAAACTGGGGCGATCGCAGCGATAGATCGCCCGTAGGTGCTGGGTGGGCTTGCCATCGATCAGCGGCACGTTCTTGGCCACGATGAGCAGGTAGCCCTCGGGGTGCAGGCAGAGCCCTTCGGTGTCATCGGCTTCCCTCAGAAAGCTGCGGTAAACTTGCGATTCGACCTCCTCCGCGGACTGAAAGCCAGGCACCTCGAATAGTACCCCGTCACTACGGAGGACAAAGGCCGTATCGCCCACGACAGCGATGTCCTCATAGTCCCCTTTCTTCCCGAAGTCATGCTCTGCTATCACCTCGGGCTGCTGTTCATCCAACAGGTAAATATGACCCTTCTCGTCCTGTATCATGGCGAGCTGACCAGGGCCTACCCAACTCACCCCAGAAACTTCTACAAGGTCCTCGGGCAATATATAGGTCGCGGCGGGGGCAGAAAGGTCGTAGGCAAAGGCGGGCCGAAGGCTATCGGGCAAGAGGCGGGCCCGGGCGGCACCAAGCAAAGCCGCTTCCTGACTTGCGGCCGGTTGGCTACAGCCCAGGCTGCCGATTAAAAAAAGGGAAGCCAGCAGCAGGCCACTCTCCCATCGGAAACAAAGTACGTTCATAAACTGTGGGGTTTGGCACAAGTTAGCCCAATCCCCCAAAAAGCCCAAACCCAGGCAAGCAGATCAATCCCCGGGCTTTCCCGCAAAAAAAATCTCCTGCCTCTTACAAGAAGGGGCAGGAGATGGGCCACAAAGGGCTCGGACTCAAGAAGTGGCCTTGAGTTCATCTATCTCGCTGGTGAGCTGTTCCAGCAGGTCGCGGCAGATGTTCTGAAACCGGTAAAGCAAGGTGGTGAGCACGGTGGTTTCTCGCTGGTCTACTGCGGTTTGCTCGATTTCCTTGACCAGGGCGGATAGCTCAGGGTTTCCCAGGATATTGATCGAGGACTTGTACTTATGAGCGGTGGCCCCCAGGGAGGGGAGGTCTCCTCGCTCGTAAGATTCAAACATTTCGTCCACCACCACGGGAGACTGCTCGATGATCAGTTGGAGAATTTCCACCATAAAATCATTGTCTTCCCCGGTCAGTGCCCGCAATTGGCTGAAATCGATGTTGATTGATTGCGCGTCCATTTGTTCTCCTCTATGGGTTTAGGATTAAAATTAAGCTAAAGCAAAGGTTCGGAAATGGCTCCAGCTTAAAAAACCAATAGAGAGAGGTTTTTTACATGGTTTTGGGGGCCTGGCAGGGCCCGCCTATTCACCTCAGGGCCGACCATCCGTTCGCAAGTATGATTGACCTGAAAAAAAGACCATATGCCCGGACTATTTTAGTGAAATAAATTTTCTTGAGTGGTGTAGCATTCAACACAACTAATTGGTTGTCAATTTTTTACCTTTTACGTTTAACTTTTTCTTTGCAGAAATTCAGGGGAGAAGGGGCGGGAGCCCCCTCCATTTTTACTGACGAGCCGGGGGGAGCCTCCCTGTAACAAATCCCCTGCTTAAGGTTTCTCTTTTGCCAAACAAGGCAATACCTTGGAGGGAATTATTCAACATACTCTCAATGGCCAAGTTTCTCACCAAAGTATTCATCATCGAAGACGATTTGATCTTCGGAAAAGTGCTTAAAAAAGCCCTGGAAAACGAGGATAGCTACGACGTGCAGGTGTTTGGCAACGGCAAGGACTTTTTCGATCACCTACACGAAAATCCTGACATCGTCAGCATCGACTATAACCTCCCGGATATGAATGGGCTGGAAATCCTTCACCGGATCAAGAAGTACGACCCAGACATCGGGACCATCATTCTTTCCGGCCAAGAGGAATTGAAAGTTGCCCTTGAAATCATCGATAGCGGGGCGGATCAGTACTTGATGAAGGATGAGGAAGCGGTAAGAAAGCTGGTCACAAAGGTCCAGAAACTGAGCAAAAACGTCAACCTGCGCAAGGAGGTAGAAAACCTCCGGGACCAGATCATCGACCGCAACAAGTATAAGGCCGTGGTGGGCGAAAGCAAGGTCGTCCTCAAGGTGTTGAAGATGATCCAGAAGGTGGAGAAAAACGACATTCTGGTCCTGATCACGGGAGAAAGCGGCACCGGCAAGGAAGTCATTGCCAACACCATCCACTACAATTCTCCCCGCAAGCGCCGCTCCTTTGTCCCGGTCAACATGGCGGCCATTCCTGCCGACCTGATCGAGAGTGAGTTGTTTGGGCATGAAAAAGGGGCCTTCACTGGCGCCACCACCCGCCGCATCGGCAAGTTTGAGGAAGCCAACGGCGGCACCATTTTCCTCGACGAGATCGGCGAGATGGAACTCGGCCTGCAAACCAAACTGCTACGGGTCTTGCAAGAAAGCACCATCACCCGCATCGGCAGCAACAAGGAAATTTCCCTGGACGTACGCGTGCTCGCTGCCACCAACAAGAACCTCGGAAAACGGGTGAAGGAAGGGCTTTTCCGCGAAGACCTCTACTATCGCTTGCAAGGCTTTCTGATCCACCTCCCCCCCCTGCACGAGCGCGAAAACGACGTCATCATTCTGGCCAAACACTTCCTCGCTGACTTTTGCAGCCGCAACAAGATCCCCCTCAAATCTTTCGAGCGCGATGCCATAGAGTCCCTGATCGCCCACCCATGGCCCGGCAACGTGCGCGAGCTGCGCTCGGTGGTGGAGCGCGCCGTCCTCATTAGCGACGACAGCCACATCACCGAAGACGACCTGATTTACTCCGAAGCCATTACCTGAATCACGGGTCAATTTTCAGGGAGCAGGGTTCAACGTTTCTGATTGGTCCCTGCTTCCTGGCTCATTCCATGAATTCCCAGGCGCTGCGATAGGCTCCGATCTCGTCGATGTAGTCGAGGAAGGCCTGGTAAAACGCGTGCTTGCCCAGGGTGGCGCTGTCGCCTACCACCACCAGCTTTTTGCGAGCCCGGGTCAGGGCCACATTCATCCTGCGAATGTCCTTGAGGAAACCGATATCTCCCCGCTCGTTTGATCGGACCAAACTGATGTAGATCACATCCCGTTCCTGCCCTTGAAATCCGTCGACCGTGTTGATCCCGATGTAATCGATGAAGCTGCTGAGCATGGGGCTGTTTTTGAGCTGCTCGGTGAGGGTCCGGATCTGGGCTTTGTAGGGAGAAATGACCCCCACCGAAAAAGGCAGTTCCAGCAGTTGAGGGGCTTCCCGCTCGATTTTCCCAAACAACATGGCCAAATGGCGCAGCAACAGCTGGGCCTCCTCCGCGTTGCCGGTGCTGAGGGTCTTGGGCTCCCTAAACTCCCGAAAGCCACAACCGGCGGTATCGACAAACTCGACCGGAGGAAAATCGGGGCCTAGCAGGTGGTCACACACCAAAAAGTTGGCCTGGAGCTGGTCTTGGTAAAACTGCTGGCTGGAGAAACGCATGATTTGCTCATGCATGCGGTACTGCTCGTTGAGCATGACCGACAGCTCAGGGCGGTCCATCAGCTTTTCGAACAGGGTGATCCCCAAGCCTTGCTGATCGGCCTCCCGGGATTTGACCGTGGGAGGCAGCTGCCGGTGGTCTCCGGCCATGATCACGCGGTCGGCCCGCAGGATAGGAATCCAGCAGGCGGGGAGCAGGGCCTGCCCGGCCTCGTCGATGAAGACGGTATGGAAGCGTTTTCGCCCCAGCAGGGGCATTGCCGCGCCGGTAAGGGTACAGGCAATCACCTGGGAGTGGCTGAGCAGTTGCTGGATGATGTGGTGCTCCAGTTGTTTGGCCTCGGCGCGCATCTCCCGGGCTTCTTTGAACAGACGCCCCCGCCGTTGGCGCTCCGCTGAGCCAAAGTTGCGTTTGAACTTACCGGCCTGACGGCGGGCCTCTTCGGCCTCTTGCCGCAGTTTGCGCAGAAAAGGGTAGTCGGGATGCTCGGTGATGCGGTAGTCGAGGGTATATTTTTCCAGTTCGTCGTCGATGCGGGCAGGGTTGCCGAGTCGCAGTACCCCCAGGCCTTCCAAGCCACAGCGGTGGGCCAGCAGGTCTACCGCAGTGTTGCTGGCTGCGCAGACGAGCACCTGATGCTCTTTGCGCAAGATTTCGCCAATGGCCTGGACCAGGGTGGTGGTTTTGCCGGTACCGGGCGGGCCATGAATGATGGCCACGTCTTTGGCTTCCAGCGCCCGCTGGACCGCCTGGTTTTGCGAGGCATTCAGGGCCAGGTGGCGGTACTGGATTTCCCAGCGGTAGAATTCGGCCTTTTTTTCTCCCAGCAGAATCTCTCTCAATTCGGCCAAGCGCTCATTTTTCTTCGGATCCATAACCCGGTCAAGCGCCGCAAACATGTCCCGGTAGGTCTTGTCATCAAATTCCAGGTGGACCCCCAAAGTGGAAGGCGGTAGCCAGTCGGGCAGGTATTTGAGGCTGAGGGCCACGCGCATGTAGGTCTTGGACAGCGCTGCCACTACCCCCGTGACTCGGCCTGCTTCACTCCCATCCTGCTGCCCGAAGACCGCCACCACACTGCCTACCTGAAAACTACCGGTACCCCCATCTTCTACCGGGTCGCGCTCCAGTTCCATGATCAGTTGCTCCCCCATGCCTACTCGCAAGTTTTTGAGGCGAATGGGGTACCAACTCATGCCTTCGGCTACCCGCTCCTTGAGGGTCTTCTGGTTGACCTTGGCCCGGTACTGCGCCAGGTCGGCGGCTTGTTCCTGCAGGAGGAGTTCGCGGTAGTGGAGAAGCTGCTGCTGAGCGGTCATGGCAAACAATAAGAAAAATTAGTCTTATCTAAACCCGCGCAAAACGGGAAGGGCTAGAAAGCCGCAAAAAAACAATCCGGACGAGTAATCCCGCCCGGACTGTGAACAGTTGGTTCCCGGTTATTCAATTAGTTGCGTGGTTGGAAAAGGGGTAGCTACGCCCCTGAGATGTCTTTTAAGATTTTGATGACCGGGGCCGGATTATGCCTCAATTCTGTCCACAATCCGGAAATCTAGCCCAGCAAATCCTATTTCGCTCCGCGAAACTAAGCAACAGCTAAAGAATGAGTTTCCCATTTCCACTCAAAGTAGGCTAACCTGAAAAGCTGACCATAAGGCTTTTTCTGCCGACATACCGCCATCTTCGCTTTGCGGCTTTGCGGCTACCCCGGCTTGCCGGGGCATCCTAGATTTGCGTGAGAAAAAAAGAGAAGTTATTCTTCGCGCCTTCTAG
>CAZIVQ010000178.1:0-7263 GCA_964542415.1 uncultured Bacteroidia bacterium
ACAAAAAGGGAAAATTATTCTTTGAGCCTTACTTACTCGAACAAATCAGAGCTGACCGCTACCTCAGCTCTGATTTCTTTGAGCCTTACTTACTCGAACAAATCAGAGCTGAGGTAGCGGTCTCCCCGGTCACAAACGATGGAGACGATGAGGCCCTCCTTGATCTCCTCTGCGAGCTGCAAGGCAGCCGTCATCGCTCCCCCACTGCTCATGCCAGCCAGGATGCTCTCCTCCTTGGCCAGGCGGCGGGTCATGTCTACGGCCTGCGCAGCACTCACCTCAATGATGCGATCTACCCGTTGGGGTTCGTATATTTTGGGTAAAAAAGCCGGTGACCAGCGGCGTATGCCCGGGATGCGCGAGCCTTCGGTCGGCTGGGTGCCAATGATCTGAATGTCGGGGTTTTGCTCTTTGAGGTAGCGCGAGACCCCCATAATGGTGCCGGTGGTCCCCATGGAAGAAACAAAGTGCGTCACCTTGCCTTCGGTGGCCTCCCAAATTTCCGGGCCGGTGGTGCGGTAGTGTGCTTTGTAATTGTCGGGATTGGCAAATTGATCGAGCATGAAGTAGCCTTGCTGGCTGACCATCTCCTGCGCGACTTCGCGGGAGTACTCGATGGTTTTCTCCGCCGGGGTGAGGTGTACCTCAGCGCCGTAGGCTCGCATGGTCTTGATGCGCTCGGCCGTGGCGCTTTCAGGAATAATCAGGGTAAGCTCCACTCCAAGGCTCTGAGCCACCATGGCCAGGGCAATGCCCGTGTTGCCACTAGTCGCTTCGACCAGACGGCTCCCTGGCTTGATTTCTTTGCGGTCCAGGGCCCCCTGGATCATGCTGTAGGCAGCACGGTCTTTGACACTGCCCCCGGGGTTTTGCCCTTCTAGCTTGCCGAAGATCTGTACGGATTTGTTGGCATGTAGCCGTCGTATCTCCACGAGGGGGGTACAGCCAATGAGGTCGGCGATGGTCATTTTTTTGCAGTCTTGAAAGCGATGAAGTCCCTGGGTTCATCCTCCAAACCTTGGCGCTCCTGCCGGTAATATACCTTCGAATAAGGGGGAATGCTATGGGTGAGCCAGGTATTGCCCCCCACCACACTGTCGTGCCCGATCACGGTCTGCCCTCCCAAGATGGTGGCTCCGGCATAGATCACCACCCGGTCTTCGATGGTGGGATGGCGCTTCTTAGCCGCATCTTCCTTGTTTACACTCAAAGCCCCCAAGGTCACGCCCTGATAAATTTTCACATAATCGCCAATCTCGGTGGTGGCACCTATGACGACACCTGTCCCGTGGTCAATACAAAAATGGTTGCCGATGGTCGAGGCGGGGTGAAGGTCAATCCCGGTGCGGCTATGGGCATACTCGGTGATCATGCGCGGGATGATTTTCACCCCCAGCTTATGCAGCTCGTGGGCGACCCGGTAGGCTGCGATGGCATAAAAACCTGGGTAACTACGAATGACTTCGCGCGAGCTTTGCGCCGCGGGATCGCCCTGGTACATCGCCTCAATGTCTTGCTGAAGCTTGTGGTAGATTTCAGGCAAGACCGAGAAAAAGCGATCCGCCTTGTTTTCTGCCTGCATCTTTTCGCGGTTGGGCCGCATATAGAGCATCTCATGCAAGGCCTCCTTGAGGTTGAGCACGTGGAGCTCGAAACGAGGCGCAGAATCAAAAGATCGATTCGAGAAGTCGGGAAACAGTACCCCCAGCAATTCTCCAAAAAAATCGGTCACTGCTTCAGGCGAAGGGCACTCGGGGCACTCCTGATGTCGTTGGTAAAGGAATTGCAAAAAAGAATCATTCATGTCGGTCGTGGGCTGGACTCAGGGTAAACATTCCCCTGAAGGTTTCTGCTATACCACCCCAGCCCTGCTTTTGTTGCGTGCTCAATGACGGTAACCTTTCCAGGTGCCGCCATAGCGATAGAATTCACCCTGCTGATAATGTATGCAGCAGTTTTCGCAGACAAATACCCACGTCTTTCCCTTTTGGATCTGCACCCGGTAGAGGGTGGTGTGTTCTTTTTTGCAGCGGTAGCAGGTTTTGGTCTTCATCTGCGCGCATTAAGAGCGGGAATTGACCAAGACGGGCGCAGGAGTGGCCGAGTCTTTGGGTTTTTGTAGCCAGAGGAAGAGGTAACCGAGGCTGCCAAAAGTGATCATCATCAGCACTTGCGCGGTGTGGATCACCAGGGCAAACACCGCTCCTAAGTCGGCAGAGGCTTTTTCCGAAGGCAACACCAGCAGCGCAGAGAAGGTAAGCACCACCGCTGCGTGGTACGGTCCGGTGCCCCCTGGTACGGGCATTGCCATGCCGATGCCCCCCATGATGGTGACGATGAGCGAGAGGTACATCAGGTTTTGATCCACTTGGGCAAAAGTGGGCAAGCTGAAAAACGCCACGTAAGTCATCAACCAGTAGCAGAACCAAATGACCAGCGTGTAGAAGATAAACAAGCCCGGCCGCCTGACCTGCCGGATGCTCCAAGCGGCGCGAATAAGTTCACGGATAAAATCAAAGCCCCGTTGTACCAGAGTCAGCTGGCTGAGAGACCGGCGAAATACATAGATCAGCAACACCCCTAGCAGACCGACTCCGCCTAGTAACAGCAAAGGCGTGAGGCTTTTTCCTGCCAGGGCCCGGTCGAGGTAACCGTAGATGGCAGAGGATTCGAGGAGAAAAGCGGTAAAAATGAGCCCCAGTAGAATGAGCGCATCGAAGACCCGCTCGGCCACCACGGTTCCAAAGCCGGTAGGCAAAGGCACTTTGTCGCTTTTGCGCAGGGCCGAACAGCGGGCGAGTTCTCCGGCCCGGGGCAGCGCTAGGTTGACCATGTAGGTGAGCATTACCGCCGAAAACGCATTGAGGATAGAAGGCTCATAGCCCGTTGCCCGCAGCTGCATGCGCCAGCGCACCGCCCGGATGTAGTGGCTGAAGAGGCCAATGAGGATGGACAGCAAAAGCCAGCGGTAATCGCCCCCAGCTAGGGACTCGCTTAGCTCCGCAAAGGACATGTCGCCAAAGGCAAAATAGAGCAGGACTGCACCGAGTCCCAGGCCCAGGCCATATTTCAGGATGGCCATTAGTTGTCTTTTCACACGCGTTCTTATTAAGCCAGGTTGCGCCTGCGATCAATTCGAAAAATTGGATAGGCGGTTGTTTTCGTCAGGAAAAATGATGGTCGGTGAATAGGCTTTGGCCTCTTCTGGGGTCATTTGGGCGTAGCTGATGAGAATGACTGTATCGCCGACCTGGACTTTGCGGGCGGCGGGGCCATTCAGGCAGACTGTGCCACTGCCTCGCTCCCCTTTGATGGTGTAGGTCTCTAGGCGCTCGCCATTATTGAGGTTCACGATCTGCACTTTCTCCCCTTCGAGGATGTTGGCAGCGTCGAGCAGGTTGGCATCAATGGTGATGCTTCCTACATAATTTAGTTCGGCCTGGGTAACTTTTACCCGGTGTATTTTTGATTTAAAAATGTCCAACAACATGGTAGCAGCGTCACTTAAATCGTAAAAACAAACCATAAGGTTCGCGAAAGGTTTGTTGGCAGTTTGCGGCAAAGGTACATAATTCCCACAAAAAATGGCTCCCCTGCCCTGTGGTTCAACTAACCGCCTTTCAGACGCATGATTCCTTGAATAGTTACACCAGGCTGTCTTTCACCTCCCCACTGAGGGGCAGGTTGTCGATGAGGCGGGTACGCCCTAGGTAAGCCGCCAAAAAAGCGTGGGGATGAGCGGCGGGGTCCAGGCTTTCGACGGGCTGCAAGGTCCGGCCGTCCATCACTGCAAAATAGTCGAGGCGCACCAGGGGATACTTCCGGAGCGTCTGCTGTAGGTAGCGGCGCATGGCCGCGACCGAATCGAAGTGCTCGCGCTGCTGCCGAAAATAGCGGAGGGTCTGGCTGAGGAACAAGGCCTGTTTGCGCTCCTCGGGGTTGAGGTAGACGTTGCGTGAACTCATGGCTAAGCCATCTGCTTCTCTCAGGATGGGGCAGGGAATGACCTCCAGCGGAAAGTGCAGGTCAGTGACCATTTGCTGAATAATGAGAAATTGCTGGTAGTCCTTGCGGCCAAAGTAGGCACGGTGAGGTTGGGTAAGATGAAAGAGAATGGCCACGATCTGTAACACCCCATTCATGTGCCCGGGTCGGCTGGCTCCGCAGAGCCCTGCATCCAATTGGCGGATGTTGAAGCTAATGTGGCTTTGGCCGGGGTAAATGTCCGCTACGTTCGGGGCAAAGACCAAATCAGCACCTAAGGCGGCGAGCAGGGACGCATCTGCTTCCAGGGTACGGGGATAGCGGGAAAAATCTTCCTGCGGCCCAAACTGGGTGGGGTTGACAAAAATGGTGACGATGGTGAAATCATTCTCTTCCACCGAACGGCGCACCAAACTGGCGTGTCCTTCATGCAGGGCCCCCATAGTAGGGACCAAACCGATGCGCAAGGTGGGAGAGAGGGCTTGCCGGATAGCCCGGAAGTCAGGGAGGGAAGTGATCAATTGCATAGGCAAGTAGAGGGTATATGCCCGGCAAACTTGGGCAATATAAGATAGCAAATTGTTCCTACAAATAATTTTGCGTATTTTTGTCCTTCATTTTATGCCATTCTTTTCTTTTTCGAGATGCGTGGCCCCTTGACATCAACTTAAATTAAACTGTACTTAACATGGACAGAAAACTGCGAATTCTCTATGTTACGTCGGAAATCGATCCGTTCCTGAAACTGACCTCTGCCGCGGATCTCATCCGGCTCCTTCCTCAAAAACTTCAGGAAAAGGGCCATGAGATCAGGATTTTCATGCCAAAGTTTGGCGTGATCAACGAGCGACGCAATCGCTTGCATGAGGTGGTCAGGCTTTCAGGGATCAACATCCGCGTAGCTGGAGAAGAAAAGCCGCTTACGATCAAGGTTGCCTCCATTCCTAATGCCAAGTTGCAGGTTTATTTTCTCGATAACGAAGACTACTTCAAACGGAAGTCCGTTTTAACCGACCCAAACGACGATTCCTTCCACCTGGACAATGATGAGCGGGCTATCTTCTTTTGCAAAGGCGTGATCGAGACCGTCAAAAAGCTCGGCTGGCCGCCGGAAATTATCCACTGCCATGACTGGATGACCTCTTTCATTCCGCTCTACCTGCGGACCCACTACCAGGACGACCCGATCTTCAAACACACCAAAACGGTCTACACCGTTTACAACAATGCCTTCGAAAGCGAGCTCGACGATAGCTACCTCGACAAGGTACGGGTGGATGGCATTGCCGAAAAAACCTTGGACAACTACGCTGGTAATAATTACGTTGGGGTATGCAAAGGTGGGATTGCCCTCTCTGATGTGACCACCAAGGGCCATCCCAAAGTCCACGAAAAACTCGAGGCGTATATCGATGAGACCCAGAAAAGAAACATCTACATCGATACTACCGACAAGGAGTCTTATGTCGAAGCCTACGACCAACTTTACTCAGACATCGCCCATAACTAAGCGAATTTTGAACAGATTTCATTTCTCATGGCTGCTTGCCACTTTGGTGGTGGCAGCCATCCTTTTTTTTGGTGGGTGCGAAGACCCCCTCCAAGGTACCGGACAAGAGGTACTGCCTTCCGGAGATGCCATTTCATTCTTCATTACTGATTCCAGTACCATCGAGATGGCCACCGTCCGGCTCGACCGCAGTGACACCTACCGCAGCGCCCGGCAACTGCTCGGCAATTATGTCGACCCGGAGTTTGGCCGCATCGATGCCAAAACCTTTTTGCAGGTCCTGCCCCAAGCGGGGCTTTCTTTTGGGAGCGCCGATGAGCTGAAGTTTGACTCGCTGGTTCTCTTTCTCGACCTGCAGTCTGCTTATGGCACCCCTGCCACGCCACAGACCCTCCATGTCTATGAGCTTGCAGAAGGCTTTCCGGAAACAGAAGAGCTTTTTTCCGATAACTTGCTGGCTTGCAATGAGTCGGTCGACCTGAGTGACAACTACCGACTGAGCTTCCCGGCAGTTGACAGCGTAACCCAGACCCGGGTACGCCTAGGTGGTGACCTCGGCGAGCGAATTCTTTTTGCGGATTCTACCATTCTGGCCGACCGCGACCTTTTTTTCGAAAGCTTTCCGGGCTTCTGCCTGGGCACCGACCCGGTGCGGTTTTTCAGCAAGGAACCGGGGGCGATTTATTCGCTCTTCGCTAGCAGCCAGCGGACCTACCTTCAGCTTTATTACCAAAAGAAGGACACCAATGGCGTCTTCCAGAAAGCCGAGCCTCAGCCTTTTATCGTGGCCAACTCCTCCCCCCGGTATACCGCTTTAGAGCGGTTGGATTGGGAAAACCGGCTGTTGGGTCAGTACCTGAACGATCCAGATACCAGCACTTTCTATGAATTTGTGCAGGGAGGAACCGAACTTCGGACTTTCGTGCGCTTTCCCAATGTGGATAATTTTCCTCCGGCGGCCATTTCACAAGCCCAGCTAACCTTAAAGGTCGCTACGGAATTTTTGGGTACCGAAGACCGCTTCGAGCCTCCCTTTGAGTTGATCCTGGTCTACGCCGAAGCAAACGGTGATTTGCGCACCACCGAGGCAGGTGCGCCCATCCTGCTGACCCAGCCTGCCCGTTTCAACGCGGATGCTGGTACCTATACCTTCACCATGACCAATTATATCCAGCAATTGATCACAGGCGGGCAAGAAAACACGGGCTTTTATGTCCTCGCTGCCAACGCAAGCCTGCAAGTAGATCGGGTGATCTTCGGAGGCACTTCGCATCCGACCCTGGCCCCGGTGCTCAGCCTTACGGCAAGTACCCTGCCTGAGTAAACGCAGCGATCATCTGGCACACAAAGCGTCGGCCTACCCTGAGGGTTTGCCGACGCTTCCCTTTTTGCTTGGGCCACAAAAAAACCCTTCTGCACATATGTACAGAAGGGCACAATCTAACAAGCTTAATCTTGGGCTTTTCCCTATAGCCTCTGTAACAAAGATAGGGCAACGGCGCAGCGATTTCAATCCCAATTGGTACTAATTGCTGTATCTTTTGATAAGTGGGAAGGGTATGGCTTCCGTTTGGAGAAACCTGAAATCCTTCTGATGCTTCCGTCGCTAATATGTGGTTAGTACTGATTAAAGCCGGAATTTGTAATTCCCCGCAGGCTCCGTGGGCGAACTCGGGCTTAGTAACAGTCGAAAAATAACCTCCCTGTTTCCCTTCTGGACTTTTGACGTAGCGGGTTGCTTATCTGAGGTTAGGGCATAAAAAAAGCAG
>CAZIVQ010000179.1:0-7261 GCA_964542415.1 uncultured Bacteroidia bacterium
ACCTCACCGAGGAGGGCCGGGCGATCAACCGCCGCACGGAGCTGGTGAGAAGGGGGGAATAGCAAGCCACCAGAAGCTAAGTAAGGCGCAAAGAATAACTTCCCTTTTCTTTCTCACGCAAAGGCGCAAAGCCGCAAAGTAAAAGCCTTATGGTCAACTTTTTAGGTTGGCCTTCTTTGAATGGAAAAGGGAAACTTATCTTTCGAGCGTCACTAAACCACCCTCAGCCTTTTTCCCAGCAAAGAAAGTAGGTTCCGCGGACCTGTTCTCTGGTTTACCGGGGGGGGCGACGAATGGTTGAGAAAAGAGCATTAAAACTGCTGGCATCAATCCTGCTCAAGATTTCGTATCTTCAGCTAAAACTCGATCATGACTGATAATGTGGTTTTCATGGTCACCAATGCGCCACGCATCCATCAGGAGATTATTGCTCGCTTGGTGTATGTGCTCTCAGATTTGCTTTTCAAAGGAACCTCCAAGCTCTTTCCCTACCCTGAAACCATGATCGACGAGGGACAAACCAGCTCCGTACCGGACGTCATGTTGGTGGACCGAGAGACGGATTTGACACAGGTCATCATAGAAATCACCCATACCCAAGGAGTCAAAAAGGATGGGCGCAAGTTGCTGAGCCTGATGAAAGACTACGAAGTGCCAGAAGGCTTTGTCTATGACTACAAGCAGCAGATATGGTATCGCTTCACCCCTGACCAAGAAGAGGCGGCAGAAAGCAGCTACTGCGAAGCGCTGGGGCGGGATTTGGCGACTTTGTTGCGGATCGTTAACTGATTGACATGCACCCCCTCGATGACCTTTTCCGCGCACAGGCGATGCCGCATGGCTTAGCGTGGGGAAATTCTCCAGAGCAAGTACAGGCTAAACTTGGCCCCCCCGAGGACACCGCTAAGCAAAGCCGCAGCATGCGAAAGGGAGGAGAAGGCATCTGGCGCTACGGGTCGCTGCCATGCATATTCTCGGCGCATGGGTTGAGCGGCATTTCCTTTGTCCTGGATTCCCAAACTTGCGACGTACAGCTTTTTGGTCGACCTCTCCACGCTGGATGGTCCATCGAAGCGTTGGCAGGGTGGCTGCGAGCGCATGGCGTGTTTTTTACTCCCTATGCTCCCCTTACCTTTCCGAAACTGGCGCAAACCGCCTGGGCTACATCAGGCGAGGTGGTCGCGATGGCAAGTCCGATATGACCAGCTTTGAAATGGCGCTGGGGCAATTCTTAATCTATCTCACCGCCATCAACCTCAGTGAGCCAGAGCGCCAACTTTTTCTTGCCTTGCCTCACGATTTTTTTGTAGAATTCATGGAAGACCCCTTCATGCAACAGGTTCGCCAGGATTACCGCCTGAAATTGCTCACCTTTGACCCAGATCAAGCCCAAATTGTGCAATGGATCAATTGACCAAGCGAAAAGCCATCGCCCGCGCCATTATTGAGGAGGTGTACGCCCTCTACCCCAAGGATGGCCAATGGGAACCGATGCTCATCGTCGATGACGAGCATGGCCAATACTTGCTCTACACCGATGGTTGGCGCTACCCCCGCCGGTTTTACGGCTGCGTGGTTCACTTGGAGGTACGTCCAGACGGAAAGGTCTACCTCCGGCACGATGGGACCGATTTGGTCATCGCCGACTGGCTTACGGAGCGAGGCATCCCCGAAAGCGAAATCGTCTTGGCTTTTCAATCCCCACAGCGGCGGAAGTTGTCGGGCTTTGCGTTGGAATGAAAGTTCGGAAATAATGGCTTTATATCCCCTCGCCCAACTCCTCGCCTCTTAGCACTTCCGCCGCCGCACGGCCATACCCAGGAGCAAGCCAATCGCGATTTCTTTGTTTATCTTGGGCAAAGAAATCGGCCTACCCGCGCCTTTGTACCGGGACCAGGCCCCAAACCCAGCTGATTGCCCATGGCCAAGCCTTATTGGAAACCCGAACAAAAAAGATGTCAACCCTTGGCTTGCCTGCTTGGGCTGGGCTTGCTCTTGCTAGGAGGCAGCAAGGGGCTCTGGGCGCAGGAGCCAGTCCCCTCCGCGACCAGCAGCGAAGCCCGCTGGCGAGCTGGCGTCAAAGCCGATCAAGAAGGAGATTTTGCCAAAGCCACCCGCCTGCTCCAGGATGCCCTGCGGCAGGCCGAAGCAGAGCAGGACCGGCTGCATCAAATCCGCTGCCGCAACAGCCTGAGCATCGTCAGCCAACATGGCCACAATTTCAGGCAAGCCGAAACCCATGCCCGCAAAGCCTTGGCGATGCAGCCTGCCCACTACGACTCCCTTCTCTGGGCAGATTGCCTCAACAGCCTGGCCAATGCCTTCATCGAAACCTCCCGGTATGATTCTGCCCAGGCCTACTACCTACAGGCACTGAAACTCAAAGAAGAATTGGGTGATCAGGAGGCCTTGCCCGTGGTGCTCATGAACCTGGCCGCCATCGGCTGGCGCACCGGAAAGATGGACCAAGCCCTGAAATACGACTTGCAAGCCCTGGAGCTGCACCAGCGTACCGGCAACCGCCAAGGCGAAGCCGAAGCCAGCAACAACCTCGCCTATGTCTACCGCGCAATGGGCCGCCTGGAGGAGGCCCGCCGCTATGCCGAAGCTGGCTTGCAGCTGGCCCGTGAAACCGGCGAACGCAACATCCAGCTCGGCTGTCTGATCAACCTCTCGACCATCTCCGCCCGCTTGGGCAACCACGAGGCCGGCTTCGACTACCAGCGCCAATACATTTACCTAAAAGACAGCCTGTACAACGAAGCCAACCAGCGACTGACCAGCGAGATGGAAGCGAAGTTTGAGAATGAGCGCAAGGAGCACGACCTGGCGCTGCAAGCAGAGACCATTACCCGGCAAGAAGCTGGCTTACGGCTGCGGGGCTTGCTCATTGTAGGCATCGTTTTGCTCCTGCTGCTGAGCGTGGGCACCATGTTCTACCTTTTCCAGCGCCGCCGCTGGCGCCTGGAGCAGCAACGGCAGGAAGCCGAGCGCCTCAAGGCTTTGGATGCCTTCAAATCCCGCTTTTTTACCCACCTCACCCACGAGTTTCGCACCCCGCTGACCGTGATTTTGGGCCTAGCGGGCGAGCATGCGGGCGAAGTAGACTGGGAAATGACCCGGCGCAACGCCCGGCATTTGCTCCAGCTGATCAACCAACTGCTGGACCTGAGCAAGCTCGAAGCCGACCAGCTGCCCCTCCATTGGACCCAGGTCGATGCCGTGGCCCAGCTGCGCTACCTCACCGAGGCCTTTCGTTCGCTGGCCGAGCAGAAAGGGCAGGAATTGCATTTCCAGCCCGCTCAGGCCAGCTTCCTGACCGGCCTGGACCAGGAGAAAGTGCAGGCAATTTTCGTCAACCTGCTGGGCAATGCCCTTAAATTCACCCCCGCTGGGGGGCGAATCGAGCTGCGGGTATGGCAGGAGGCGGAGAACTGGGCTTTTTCGGTGACCGATGACGGACCCGGCATTCCGGCGGAAGCCCAAGAGCAGGTTTTCGTGCGTTTTGCGCAGCTCGACTCACAGGCGGGGGGCACGGGCATTGGGTTGACCCTGGCGCACGAGCTGAGCCAGCTGATGGGCGGCAGCCTCATCCTGCAAAGCGAGCCAGGCGAAGGCAGTACCTTCACCTGCAGGCTGCCGCTGCGCGAGGGGACACCCGAAGGGACCTTGGCTCAGGTTTCCCTGCCGGTCGCGGCCATTGCGGAAGCCTTGCCTGTCACCGAGGCGCGGTGGAGCCAAGCCGAGGACGAGCGCCCCCACCTATTGCTGGTCGAGGACCAAGCCGATGTGGTGGCCTTTCTGCAACGCTGCCTCGAAGAACGCTACCGCATTTCGGTGGCGAGAAACGGGGCTGAGGGGATCGAGATGGCGCTGGAAAGCTTGCCTGACGCCATCGTTTCGGATGTGATGATGCCGGAAAAAGATGGCTTCGAACTGTGCCAGGCTCTGAAACAGGACGAGTGCAGCAGCCATATTCCGATTATTTTGCTTACGGCCCGGGCAGCGGTTGAAGACAGGTTACAGGGCCTGCGCCATGGAGCCGATGCCTACCTGCCCAAGCCCTTCGAGCGGGAGGAGCTACTCATCCGGCTGGAGCAGCTGATTTTGCTGCGGCGCAAGTTGCAGCTTCGATATCAGAACCTGGCCGAGTTGGCCCCGGCCGATAGCGAGGCGGTGCAGGGGGAGGATGCCTTTATCCAAAAAGTGCGGGCCCAGGTGCTGGCGCATTTGGAGGAGGAAGATTTTTCGGTAGAAAAATTGGCGGAGCAGCTGCACCTGAGCCGGACGCAGCTGTTCCGCAAACTCAAGGCCCTGACCGGACGCAGCGTGAGCCAATTTGTCAACCTCGTTCGCATTGAGGAAGCGAAAGTATGGCTGCGCGACAGCGAGCTGACCGTGTCGGAGGTCGCCTACCGGGTGGGCTTTGCCGAGCCGAGCTACTTCATGCGGGTATTTGCCAAAGAAACCGAGATGACGGCCGGGCAGTGGCGGGAAGAAAAAAGTGAACCCTAAGGGAATTGCCTTTCAGTGGCCGGTTTGCAACATAGGTACAGGGGGTTGCAACATAGGTGCTTAGTCCTAAATGGGCCAAAGAGGGTATTTTGGGACATGTTTATTGCTTCTCATCTATCCATCTTATCCTATGCGTACCCTCTTCTGTATATCGATTTTGCTACTCATTCTTGCCTGTGAGGAAGGCGAAAACACCCCCCAAATCACCGCTGGCACAGTGAAATGGCAGCAGCGCTTCCAAAACCCCGCCGACAGCCGCCTGGATACCCTGCAATTGCGCAGCGACGCCGTCCGCGTAGCCCGGGTGGACAACATTGAGGTACCCCTAAGCGATATTTCGATCCGCAGCCGACGGGTGCAGGGCGGTGGCGTCCTCCCCTACGAAGCCTACGTGGCGGCCACCTTCCTGCGGCCCAACAATTGGCTGGCGGGCTACCAGTCCGGTACCGGGGGCGACCGCCGCTGGCTGGAGCAGCATACCAATCAGCTGGCCATCGTTACCCAAGCCAACTACCTGCAACATTCGCAGGAGTATGACTACAGCCCTGCCGATACGGCGCTGAGGCTCACCCCAGCCTACGATCCGCAGTCGGAATTGCAGCCGATCTACGGCCGAAGCGGCACCGGCTACCTGGCCCGACTGGCTGAAAACGATGAATTCATCCCCTGGCATCATCCCTCGGTGGATCCGGAGGTGCTGGATACAGATTGTTTCCTCAATGGAGGGCCGGAAGCGCGCTGCCTCGACATGCAAAGCCTGACCCGTTTGCTGTACGGCAGCCTGGAGACGGCCTTTAACTCGGCCATCACAGGCATGAGCCTGCCAGCGGGTGCGACCGCGGCACCGGGGGGACCCGCAGGCGATGGCGGCTATAAACTGCGCTTCATCCCCCAGTCTCAATATCGCCCCGATGCGCCGGTAGGCGAGCGCATAGCCAGGCCGGGGATCGCCTTTGTGTTTGAGGGCAACATGGCAGTTACGCCCCCCTTTATCCCCCTTCAGGTGGCACAAATCAAGGTATTTCTCCCGGTGTTCCTCCTTTTCAACCGGACGAGTGGCACAGACCGCAATTTTACCTTCAGCCTGCAACCTTTTGAAGACCTGGCCAACGGCTTCAGTCCAGCTTTCGGTAGCGAGAAGATTGTGTTGCTGGCCAAAGGAGTGTTCGCCCAAAACGTGGCCGACACCGCCCGGGCGGCTTTGATGACCAGTTTGGCCGCTCTGCCCACCACCGATCCGGTCTTTGCCAGCACCCTGCTTTCGGCCAACATGGGCATCGAACTCAGCTTTAACCGCTACCTGGACCCGGAGCGGCAGGTGAAGGACCTCAGCCGCTTTCAAATTCTGGCCCTACCCACCGAATGCGTGAACGACGCCAGCAAGGCGCTCTGTTTTCGCTACCGAGGCCTGTTCGATACCCAGGTCCAGCCGGAGGACGAAAACCACACCCCTATTCATGTGTTTCTGCTGGAGGATTGAGGGAGGCAGAAAATGAAGCAGGAACTGTCACGGCTGGCCTGTGGCGGGATCCAAGGGGTAAACCTTAATCGATGTGAGTTCGGAGTTTCGGAGTTTCCCGGCTTTTGCAATGATACAAGGGAGAAATCGTATGGCTGGCAGGAAAGGCAAGATTTCTCGCTGCCGCCTGCCGGGCGGGCTCGAATTGTAATCAATTGAAAATCAGTGACAAAAACCCTGGACTCACGTTTGGTTAACAAATCTCAAGCTTGTTTCGTATTTTTGAAAAAAGCGCAGGCCATGGCAAAAGTGCAGATTCAGACAGAAATTGACATCCGAAAACTCCTGACTCAGTTGAAAACGAGTCAACTGGAATCATTTCTACATGAAATCTCCGCATTGATTACTCGAAGGAAAGCCAAAGACAAAAAAGTCCAGGAGGCAAGGCTTTTGCAGCAGCTGAATGAGGAGTGTGTGCTTTCTGAGCAGCACTGGCAGGAATTTACGGCACTCAAAGCAAAGAGAGAAGCGACCAAAATATCCGATTCCGAACTGACCAGATTGGGACAACTGATCCAGGAAGAGGAGCAATTCCGCCTCAAACGCATACAGATTCTTGGGGAACTCTCCCGACTTCGAGGCATCTCCCTTCCCCAACTTACCCAAGAGTTGGGTATCCATCCTCCTGCATAGTGCCAAAGCCGTATCTCAGCCAGGAAACCAAAGAATCGGTTCGAAAACGAGCCCATAACCTTTGTGAGTATTGTTTGGCAATCGGGGATTATGCCTTTCATCCATTTTCCGTAGATCATATTCTTCCGATCTCAGAAGGGGGAACAAACGACCTTTCAAATCTCGCTCTGGCTTGTCAGCACTGTAACAATTGTAAATACAACAAGCGTACGGGGTTTGACCCGCTCAATCAAATAGAGGCAGAGCTGTTTCATCCCAGAAATGACAAATGGGCAGATCATTTCATGTGGAATGAGGATGAGTCATTCGTTATTGGCATCAGCCCCAAAGGGCGGGCCACTGTCTACAGGTTGAAAACGAATCGAGAGGAAGCTGTGAACCTTCGAAAGGCGCTTAGGGCATTTGGGGTTCATCCGCCAGATGCGGGGTAGCACACCTACGGGCGGGTCAGCCCGTCATAGGACGCGTGGCCAGGCAAGCCGACGAGGTCCCAGTCTAGCCAACAGCTGCTGTTGTTCGCAGGGAAATTCACCTCCGGGAGGTACAAAAGTTCCGCGAACTTTCAGGGCCAAGCTGAGCCTGCTTGCCCCCTAC
>CAZIVQ010000180.1:0-4893 GCA_964542415.1 uncultured Bacteroidia bacterium
CTGTTTACCCATACGGCGGGGTTTGGCTATAGCTTTGCCGATTCGGTTGCGGCGCAAATCTATGGTCCGGCCGGGGTGGTAGATGGATTTACCCTCGAGCCGCTTACCTTGGCGCAGAACATAGACCGCCTGGCGAAGGTGCCGCTCCTCCACGAGCCCGGCGACCGCTGGACCTACGGGTTGAGCATAGATGTGCTGGGCAGGGTGGTGGAGGTGGTTTCGGGAAAATCGCTGGAGGACTTCTGCCAGGAAAGAATCTTCGATCCGCTAGGGATGAAAGACACGCATTTTACCCTGCCGGAGCAAAAATACGAGCGCCTCGTGCCTCTGTATGGAATGTTTGATGGCCAGGCTTTGCAAGCCTATCCGGCGGCAGGCCCGCAGGCGCTGGTCCGCATTTACCCTACCGAAGGGGCCCAAACCTACCATTCGCCGGGGGCCGGGCTGCTGAGTACCGCGATGGACATGGCCAAATTTGGGCAAATGCTCGCCAATGGCGGGGTCTACAACGGCAGGCGCATCCTGCGCCCGGAACTCATTCGCCTCATGAGCACCAACCAACTGGCGCGCAAGTTGCCGGGCAGGGACGCCTTCGGCCTGGGGGTGTTTGTCAACGAGGCCTCGCCCGACGCCGCCCGGCCCGAATTGCCCGGTCCCTTTGGGTGGAGTGGCCTGTTTAGCACCTACTTTTGGGTAGATCCCAGCGAAGAGCTGGTCGGTGTCTGGCTGTCTCAGCTCTATCCCAATCCGTCTAGCGGCTTGCCCTACAAGTTTCAAAAGCGGGTGTACGAGGCGATGGAGTGAGGCCCTTTGCGGGGTACCGCCGCAGCCACGCTCCAACTTTTTCGGGCCTGAGCAGTCTGTAAGGCGAGGTGATTTAACCTCTAACCAGTGCCCTACGTACGTTCAAATCAACGAACCACTCGTCTTCTCTCCTGTCTTCCTATTCTTTTTGCCATGCCGTATTTGAACCCCTTTGCTGCCTTGGATCTCTCCCCCGATGCTTTCGCCGAAGCGGATGCAGCCGATTTGCTCAAGCGAGAGAAAAAGCGTCTGCTGGCCGAATTTGAGCTGGCCGACGGGCCCGTGATCGAACTGCGGGGACAGGCGCTGGACAAGTCGCAGGTGCTGAAAATGTTTGAGCGGCTGGAACGCGAAGCCGAATGGCCCCATCACCGGCGCATCTACGAGCAGCCGGAGCTGATGGCTTTCCTGGAGGAGGCATCGCTAGACTACTTTTACCATGGCGACATTAGCCTGCTGCCGACTCAGCCCAAGGATTTCTTGCGCTTCATCGGCACCTACTTTGCCGAGCAATTCAACCAGCGGCTGTACCACGCCTTCCGACAAAAGGATCAGGACGAACTCACGGTGCTCTGCCGCCATCCGCTGGTGATTCCCAACGAGTACCACGCCGCCTGCTACAAGGACACCTACCGCGACCTTCATGCCCGGATGAAAGAGGTGGAGGGGATGGCCACGTCCCTGAACGAAGGCCAAAAACCCGATGGCCGGGTGCAGGAAGTCTGCGACGAATGGCTGCTGGCGGCCTTCAATGCCCTGCCGGCCTACTTTGACGGTATCCGCGACCGCTACGGCCTGGCCCTCGAAAGCCTGGCCCTGGCCCTGCACAACGAGCATCAGCGGGTGCAACTGGCTATTTTTGTGCTACGTCAAGGCCTCAAGCTCGAGCTTACCGACGACACCCAAGCCCGCCTCAAACACGTGCTGGACCAACTGCTCGCCCTTTCCCCCGGCGAAGCCCTGCTCGATAGCCTCACCGGTGGCGATCCCGAAACCCGCAAATGGCTGCCCTGGGCCGTGGCAGCTGGCGGGGGCCTGCTGGTCTATGCCCTGGTGAAATGGCTGGGGAAATAGGGCTCTTTCCCGCTCCCTTTCCTCCCAATGAATCAGGGATCCCAATGAAATTCCTGAGCCTTTCTCGTCCGGCTTCGGGTGGCCATGGCGGCCATGGGAGCTATTTTGCCGGTTGCTTGCAGAAAGGCCTGGAGGAGTCATTGGGGGCAAGAGCCGGGTTTCCGAAGGGCTGAACCACAAAAAGAAGCTTACGGTGGAAGTTTAATGCAGGATTATCCGCTGCGGCCTTGAAGAGGTCCCTTTGGTTTTGTCTTTGTTGGCCAAATGCTTGCCTCACATGGTAGCTGGCCGAATGTTGCGTAAGTGGAGATTTTTTCTCATCTTTTGCAAAAGTAACTCCTGCTATATGCTTATCCGCTTCACTGTGGAGAATTTCATGTCGTTTCGTTCCCCGGTAGAATTATCCATGATTCCAGGGAAAGGAACTTCGCTGAGCCACCATGTGCGCCGGGGAACCCGCCGATCAGACCTTCCGCACCTCAAATCGGCCATTGTTTACGGCGCCAATGCTTCTGGTAAATCCAATCTGGTAAAAGCGATGCATTTTGCCCAGTGGCTGGTTCGGCAAGGCCTGTCAAAAGGGCAGGTCATTCCTGTTAAGCCTTTTCGGCTCGACGCCCGCACCCAGGCCGCACCCAGCCGGTTTGAGTTTGAGTTCCAGTGGGAAGATACCTACTATGCTTATGGCTTTTCCGTCGGCACCCAGCGCATCTACGAAGAATGGTTAGCTGAAATCAGCAAAACCAGTGAAAAGGTGTTGTTTGAGCGCAAAACCACCGACGCAGGCGTGGTAGAGGTAGACTTGTTGGGATTCAAGTTTCCCACCAAAGACAACCAAAAGCGGGTCGGATTCATGGCTGATGATACCCTCCCTAATGAGTTATTCTTAAGCTCAGTTAATCGCCGGAATCTGAGTGAGCTGCCTGGAGTAGAACCCCTGCAGCATGCCTATGCCTGGCTCACTGAGCACCTAAAAATTATTTTTCCCGAATCTCGCCTCAGTGGCCTGGAAGTAGAGCTGGAAAGCGATCAGGCGTTCCTCAATGCATTTAACCGGTTATTGACTTACTTCCATACCGGTATTTCTGGTATCGAAATCCAGGCTGTAGACCTTGAAAGCCCTGAGATCGACCTGCCGCAAGGAGTAAAAACCGCTATAAAGGAACGCCTGTCACCGGGCGAACGCGTTATTTTCAGCGCGATGGATGGCGTTCGCTATACCCTCAGGCGAGACGAGGCTGGCGAGTTGTTCGCCGTAAAAGTCATGACCCGGCATCGCGTAGCGGGTAAGGAAAAGGAAGCCCTATTTGAGGTACATGAAGAATCAGACGGGACCCAGCGTATTATGGACTTAATCCCTATGCTGGCTGACCTGCAAACTGAGTCCAGTGTTTACGTCATCGACGAATTGGATCGGAGCCTGCATCCTAGCCTCACCTATCGGCTACTCGAGCTGTTTCATAGCGAAGATTCTCCTACGCGAGGACAGTTGATCGTTACGACCCATGAGTCGGGTCTGCTAGATCTAAATCTACTACGCAAAGACGAAATTTGGTTTGTGGAGAAAGATGCAGATGGCGCTTCCCGCGTGTACTCCCTGGAAGAATTTAAGCCTCGAAAGGACAAAGAGGTCCGTCGCGGATACCTGCAAGGGCGCTACGGCGCAGTCCCCGTTTTCAGACCCAAGCAAAGCTTGCAGGCAGTATTGGAAATGGAGAATTTAGGCGTGTACGAAACTTAAAAATTCGGTCCCTGAGCCCGGTCGAAGGGCCGAATTTTTAAGTGAGAAAGCCGTTTAAGGCCCCCTTCGACATGGATTCGACCAGCTCACCACAGGAGCTCAGGGGCCGGTTTTCTATGGAAAAAGTAAAGTTTCGTACGCTCCTAATAGCGAATATTGAAGGGGGGCTGATAGCTTGGTCATCGCTTCAGTACTTTTCTCTGCGGCCTACCGGTTTCACCGCCATCCATGATCTGCAAAGCCTTGGTGCTCTCTGCGGCAAATAAGTCAACTCACAGGAGCCTCCCGCATACCACCCCCAGCTTTCCCCCTTTGCCAATCCCCCCTTCCTTCGTAGCTTTGCGCCCCTAAAGCTAAAGCTATGAACCAACAGATCGTGCCGGTGGGGCCGGTGAAATGTGGTGCTGACGAACTCTTCCTCATTTCTGGCCCTTGTGTCATCGAAGATGACGACACCATGCTGCGCACCGCCGAAAAGCTCAAAGAAGTGACCGAGCGGCTTAAGCTGCCGCTGATCTTCAAATCTTCTTTCCAAAAAGACAACCGCTCCTCCGTCGACAACTACATGGGCCCCGGCCTGGAGGAGGGCCTTAAGCTGCTGCAGCGCATCAAACAGGAGTTTGGCTTTCCTATTCTCTCTGACATCCACTATCCCGAACAAGTGACCGCCGCTGCGGAGGTGCTGGACGTGATCCAGATTCCGGCTTACCTCTGCATGCAGACCACCCTCACCGTGGCGGCGGCCGAGACCGGCAAGGTCGTCAACCTCAAGCACGGGCAATTTCTCGCCCCGGACAACATGTCCAAGCCCATCGCCAAGGTAGAGTCTGTTGGCAACCGCCAAATTCTGCTCACCGAGCGGGGCTATACCTTCGGCTACAACGACTTGGTGGTCGACCCGCGTAGCTTCTACCACCTGCGGCAGACGGGCTATCCGGTCATCTTCGATGCGACCCACTCCATCCGCCGTTATGGCATCCCGAGCGCTGACCCCCGGGGTGGCAACCGAGAGTTTTTGCCCACCCTCGCCCGCGTAGGCGCCGCTGCCGGCATTGATGGCCTCTTCATCGAGACCCATCCCGATCCCGAAAAGGCCCGGTGCGACGCCGCCAGCCAACTGTGTGTCTATGACCTGGAGGAATTCCTCAAACCCTTGCTAGAACTGCATGCCGTGGAGGTGAAGTACCGGGGATAATTCGGTCTTTAACCACGGAGCGCACCAATCATGGATCCCCCGGTTCACCGGAGGAGAGATTTCACTAAGGACACGGAGG
>CAZIVQ010000180.1:4993-7239 GCA_964542415.1 uncultured Bacteroidia bacterium
TCTCATCTCTCACCTCTCAAATGGAACTTTACCTCGATTCTGCCGACATCCAGGAAATCGAACACGCCTTCAAGCTCGGCTACCTGGCCGGGCTGACCACTACGCCTACCTTCATGCACCGCGAAGGGGTCACGGACCTGGATAAGACCATCCTGAAGTTGGCGGAGATGGTGCCCGTCTTGCAGATCGAGGCCCTGGGCGACTCCGCCGAGGCTATCGTCGACGAGGCGCAGCGCCTGCTGGACCTGGGGCTGGACAAGTCCTGCACCGTCTTCAAGATTCCGGTTTCGCTGGAAGGCACCCGGGCCTGCAAGATGCTGCGGCAGCGCGGCATGCTGGTCAACGTCCACCTGATCTACACCGTGCAGCAGGCCTACATGGCCCTGAGCGCGGGCGCGACCTACGTTTGTCCCTTGGTCGGCCGCCTGCAGGACCAGGGGCAGGATGCCATCGGGCTGGTGGAGCAATGCGTGAAGGCCGTGGACCACTACGGCTACGATGCTAAGGTAATGTTTTCCTCCGTGCGCCATGTGGAGCACGTGCGCAACGCCCTCAATCTTGGTGTCCACACCATCACCGTGCCCTGGAAGGTGCTCAAGCAATTGACCGAAAACCACTTCACGGCCATCGGCACGCAGCAGTTTGTGGAGCACACCCGCCTGATCACCCTCAAGGTGAAAGACGTCATTCGCCCTGGTAACCCCACCATCCCAGTCAGCGCCACGATTCTGGATGCCTTGGTAGAAATGAGCCGCAGCAAGCTCGGGGCGGTCACCTTGCTGGACGAAAACCAGCATATTTACGGCATCTTCACCGATGGGGACTTGCGCCGGCAGATCGAGGCCCACGGCAAAGACGTGCTGCAACAGCCGCTGTCCATTCTGCCCTCCAAGCAGCCGCATCAGGTGGAGTTGCATGCCCTGCTCATGGAGGCGCAGGAGACGTTCCGGCAAAGCAAGGTCGATACCCTGCTGGTGGTGGATGAAGGTCGGCCGGTGGGCATGCTCGACATTCAAGACCTGCTGGTATGAAGGCCGCAGACATAAAAGCCGTCTTTGAGGCCGGGGGCGGGCAGTTTTGGGTGAGGGTGGCAGAATTTCAGGAGAAATTGGCCCAGGTCCGCGCCTACGTCTTCGACTGGGACGGGGTCTTCAACGATGGGACTAAGCGGGACAGCGGGGGCAGCCCCTTCACCGAACCCGATGCCATGGGCACCAACATGCTGCGCTTCAGCCACTGGCTAGACCGGGGGGAAACCTTGCCTCTTTGTGGCATCATTACCGGCGCCAACAACCCGGCTTCGCTGCAATTTGCGCGGCGGGAGCACCTGGACTTTGTCTACCGGCGCTGCAAGGACAAGCGGGAGGTGCTGCTGCACCTGGAGCAGGCCTTTGGGGTGAAGCCGGCAGAAGTGGCCTTCGCCTTCGACGACATCCTGGACCTGGGCATGGCCGCCCAATGTGGCTTGCGGCTGCTGGTGCGGCGCCCCGCGAGCCCGCTGATGACTGCTTACGTGCGGGAAAAAGGCCTGGCCGACTATGTGACGGGCCAAACCGGGGGGCAGCATGCCCTGCGGGAAGCCTGTGAGCTGCTCATCGGGCTGCGGGGGAACTTCGGCGTGACTTTGGATGCCCGGGTCGCTTTTGGGGAGGCCTACCTTGGCTACCTGCATGTCCGGGATCAAGGACAACCGCGCTTTTTTGTTAGCGAGGAAGCGGGTAGCATCGGAGAAGAGTTTTTTACTTAAAGCGAAAAAACCCGCCAACCATCCGGGTTTCGTATCTACTCATCCCCGCTAACGGTCCATTCACGAGTGAGCCGCGTTCTGGCTACCCGAGCAAGGGGTGGTTTGGAAGCATATTTGCTTTGGGTTAATTCGGAATGCCAGATCTTTAGGGACGGTGAAGGAATAAGTCATCCCAGACTGCGCAGACCTGTCCCGGCTCTCGGGGAGATCAAGCAAGCTGGATAGAGTTATTTTTGATCCTTTGCTTACTCTCTGCCGCAGGGCGAAAACCTTTGCTTTGCCCTTGGGGACTTGCCTTGCCTCTTCATTGGAATCGCCTTGGTGCTTTAGTAGCAAATCGAATACAGAATTTTCGGCTAGCGATGTTGACGCTGTAACGCGGCAAAAGCGCAGGCGAAAAGGGTACGGAACTATGTTCTTGAAGCGCTAATCTCCGGTCCTGCTGGGGAAATATCTCCTTTGCTCCACTACTTTATGCAGGTTTCAGATGGAAATGCTG
>CAZIVQ010000181.1:0-7162 GCA_964542415.1 uncultured Bacteroidia bacterium
GCCAGAGACCATGTTGGAGCTAAGTTTTTATGCCGCCTCTGGCTTTGGGGAGGGCCTCTACCTACAGGGCCGCAAAGGATGGTATATCCCTATGCGGCGGGCAGCAGCGGAACCGGGTATCGTGGCCGTGGAGATTCAGAATCTCGTGCGCTGGGCCCAGGGAGTGCGGCACATGACCGCAGAAAACTATCCGGATGCCATCGCGGCATTCGAGCGAATCGATAGCAAGGAGGCTGCTACCCAGACCGTGGTCTCCAAAATGCTGGCTCAGTGCTACATTCGCGACGGGAAGTTTCAGCAGGCCCGGGACCACTTTAGCCAGATGATTGCCCTGAAACCCGAGGACTCCCTCCTGCGCCTGGAGCGGGGAAAGTTGCTGGCGCAATTGGGTGAGTACCCCGCCGCCTTAGCAGATTACACCCAAGTCATAGAAAGCCAACCCGAAAACCTGGATGCCCTCATCGGCCGGGCCATGGCCTACGCAGACATGCAGGAGTACCGCCAAGCACTGGATGATTTTGGGACTGTCCTGGAGTTGAACCCGGAGTTTTCGCCGGTCTATGTGAGCCGGGCAGAAGTGTACCGGAAGCTCGGCCAGCCCTATGCGGCCTTGCGGGACCTGGGCAAAGCCATCGAGATTTCACAGGAATATCCCATGGCCTATTACCGGCGCGGCTTGCTGCGGCAGGAGTTGGGGCAGGAAGCTCAGGCCAAAGAAGACATGGAAACCGCCCTGCGGATAGACCCAAACTATACGGCAGCCCGGCTCTTTACGGGCGATGTACTGGTGGCGGAAGGGGCTTATGACCAAGCCTTGCTTTCCTACAGTAAGGTCATCGAAAAACAAGCCACCGCCGAAGCCTATTTCAAGCGTGGGCATGTCCATTACCTGGTGGGCGCTTACCAGGCTGCTATCGAGGATCTCGATGTAGCCTTGCGCCTGGATGAAGTTTTTGTCAATGCCTGGTACGAGCGGGGACGCACCCGCGAGGCCATGAACCAGCATCTACAAGCCCTCACGGACCTGGACCAGGCCTTACATATCCAGCCCAACCACGCCCCAGCCCTGTTTGAACGAGGCCGGGTCCATACCGGCATGGGCAATGTCAGGGCTGCCCTGGCTGATTTTTCCCAATCCATCAAAATCAACCCCCAAGAAGCCGCCCCCTACTACCTGCGCGCCTTGCAGTACCTGGCTCTCGACAGCTTGTCCGCCGCCTTGGCCGACGCCAACGAAGCCGTACGCATGGCCCCGCGCGAAGCCATGCCTTACCTCTACCGGGGCCAGGTATATGAAGCCCAGGACGAGCCCTACCGAGCCATCCAGGACTATACCCGCAGCCTCAATTATGATAGCCAGTTGGCAGAAGCCTACTACCGCCGGGGGGCTTTGCGCCATGAACTGAGACAAACCAGGGCAGCCAGGCAGGACCTGACCCGGGCAGTAGAGTTGAAAACGACCTACACCGAGGCCTATATGCTCCTGAGTGAACTGCTAGACAAGGATGACCCCCAGGTAACCACCCTGTTTGACCAGGCCTTGGCCATCGATTCGACTAATGCCTCGGTATACCTCGCCCGAGGCAACTTCTTGCTATCGACCAAAGCTTATGCAGAGGCCATCAAGGCCTTTGACCGGGTACTCGCCCTGGAGCCGAAGTCCGATGCGCCGCCTTTTCTGCAGCGAGGCATGGCCTACGTAGGGGCAGGCAAGGAAAACCAAGCCCTGCTCGACTTCAATAAAGCCATCCGGGCGTTTCCGGATTCGGCGGCGCCCTATACCCACCGGGGGCGGTTGTACCTTAAGTTGGGAAAATTGCCCCAAGCCGCAGAAGACCTGGAGAAAGCTGCGGTTCTGGCCCCAGGCAATGCCGAGGTCCGCTACCTCCAGGGTACCCTCTACGCCCAGGAAGAGCGCTTTGAAGAGGCCTTGGCGGCCTTTGCCGAGGCCATCCAATTTGATGCCCGGGAGGCCGCTGCCTACAACGAGCGCGGCAAGGTATACGTGAATTTGGAACAATTTGAGCTGGCCCGGCGTGACTACAACCAAGCCTTGCGCCTCAACACGGACTTTGCCGAGGCTTACTTCAACCGGGCTGAACTCTGGCGCAAACAAGGGCGCTATCAGGAGTCGATCCGCGATTATTCCCAGGCTTTGGAAAAAAATTCCCGCCTGGCAGAAGCTTACTATTACCGAGGATTCCTGCAATACTTGCAGGGAGGCTATGACAAAGCCCTGGCTGATGTGAGCGAGGCCATTCGCCTGCAACCGAATGAAAGTATTTGGTATGGATTGATCGCCAAGATTCATGCCCGCCAAGGCAACCGGGAGCAGTTTTACACCTACCTGGAAATGGCTATCAAGAAGGGATACCCCTTGGTAGAGTTAAAACAGGTGCCAGCTTTCAAGCGCTTTCAGGAGGAAGATCGCTTTCAAGACCTGCTGAACGAGCGTTTCTGAGCCCTTCTCCGCAGCCAGGTTATCGAAGATCCCCCTTTAGAAGACGCCACTACCCACCCCCGCAGTCCGGGAATCCGGCCGAGCCCAAGAGCATCTCGATGGAGAGCATCTCGATAAAAGGCAGAGTGCGGCGGCTTATTACCCATGAAAAGCTAACAAAGGCACCGTGGTCAGCAGCGTCATTTCGCGGGTGATGCTCTCCCGGTAGTAGCGGTCCATGAAGGCCTGATGGTGGGTGAGCATGGCCAGGAGGTTGACCCGGTTCGAGGCAATGAACTTGTTCAGCCCTTCTACTACGTCATCGTGGCTGAAGGTAAAGAAAGTGAGCTGGTCGCTTTCGATTTCCCGCTGATAAATATCCTGAAAGAAATCCAGGTCGAGCCGGTCCCAGTATTGCTTGGCGGTGTTGATATGCAGGCAAGATACTTTGGCCTGAAAAATTTCGGCCAGCTCCAGCAGGCGGTCGATCATGGAGAAGTCTTCGGTTTGGAAATTGGTGGCGTAGAGGATGTGCTCGATGGGCTCGAAGGTGGTCCCGGCAGGCACGGCGAGAACGGGAACGCGGGTGCGCTGAATGACTTTTGCCGTGAGGCTACCGAAGATTTTTTCAGACAGGCTTTCGGCCCCGAGGGTGCCCATCAAGATCAGGTCGGGCTGGGTTTCCTTCACAACTTCGAGGATCTTGTCGATGGCGTAGCCCTCTTCGAGCAGAGGTTGGAGAGAAATTTCGCCCCCGGTGAGGGCATCGGCTTCGGCTTCGTAGGCGCGAAAGGCCGCCATGGCCTGGTCGATTTTCTCCTGGCGCAGGGTTTCGAGAAACTCGGCCGGGGCAAGCTCACGCCTGACCGGAGCATTGTGGTAGGTATGGAGCAACAGCAAGCGCGCATCGAAATAGGTGGCCAATTCCAAGGCGTATAAAAAGGCATGGTGTGCAACTTCCGAGAAATCGGTGGGCAGCAAAATGGTGTTGATGCCGTTGAGGGCATTGGCGTTGGCACGGGCGGTCGGAAGAGATTTGGAGGCTGCCATAGGTGGAGACGTTTGGGGTGAGTAGTAGGCCTACCAAAGCTCGCTTAAGGAGCAGGCAGGATTTTCAAACTACGGGATCGCCTGGCAGAAACGGATGATAGCGGTCAATTCAGGCCATGATTTTTGTCAGGCACCCGTGCGGGATGACAAAAGTCACCCCCGAGAACCGAGGGCGGTCATTCGTCCCGCCGGTCCCACCGGTTATTTTAGCGCCTGTTATCCCCACCGAACCTGCCTGAATGAACCTCCCTTCCACGAATCGCTCGTCCCAGGGCACTACGGCCCAGCCCGTTTGCTACCACTGTGGCGACGCCTGTGCCAACGATCATATCCACCTTGATGAAAAGGTCTTCTGCTGCGAAGGCTGCAAACTCGTTTTCGAAATCCTCGATGAGCGGGATATGTGCCGTTACTACGACCTGGAGCAGCATCCGGGCATCAGCCTCAAGGGCCCCAAAGAAACCGGCAAATACGCTTACCTCGACCAGCCCGAAATCAAGGAGCAACTCCTCGACTTTCAGGACGAGGCCCAGGCCAAGGTCACCTTCTTCATTCCCCAAATCCACTGCGCCTCTTGTATCTGGCTGCTGGAAAATCTCTACAAGCTTCACCCGGGGGTGGTCCGGAGCCGGGTCGATTTTCTCAAAAAAGAGGCCTACCTCACCTACCAGCCTCAGGCGCTCTCCCTGCGGGAACTGGTGGGCTTGCTGGCCAGCATCGGCTACGAACCCGACATCTCCCTGGGAAGCCTCAAGCCGCAGCAGCGCCGCCGCAACGACGCCAGCTTCTACTACAAGCTAGGCGTAGCGGGTTTTTGCTTCGGCAACATCATGCTGATGAGCTTCCCCGAATACCTGGGCCTTGACCCTGCCACCGAAGGCAACTTCCGGCAGTTTTTCGGGCTGCTCAACCTCCTCCTGGCGCTGCCGGTTTTTCTGTACAGCGCCTCGCTTTTCTACCGCTCCGCCTGGCAGGGTTTGCGCAAAAATTTCCTCAACATCGACATTCCCATCACCCTGGGCATCCTCGCCCTCTTTTTGCGCAGCAGCTACGAAATCCTCATGCTGAACGAAGCGGGCTACATGGACTCCCTGGCGGCCTTGGTATTCTTTTTGCTGGTGGGGCGCTGGTTTCAGAACCGTACGTACGACACCCTCTCCTTCGACCGGGATTATACCGCCTATTTCCCTATTTCCACCACCCGCAAGGTGGTCGGCGAAGAGCGCAGCACCCCCATCACCGACCTCGCCCCTGGCGATACCATCCTGGTGCGCAACCAGGAGCTGGTCCCGGCTGATGCCCTGCTGCTCAGTGGCGAAGCCCGCATCGACTACAGCTTTGTCACCGGCGAAGCCGAGCCGGTGACCAAACAAGCCGGGGAGCTGATCTACGCCGGCGGCCGCCAAGCCGGGCAAGCCATCGAGCTGACCTTGGTCAAGGATGTGTCGCAGAGCTACCTGACTCAGCTTTGGAACCATGAAGCCTTTGAGGGGGAAGAAAAGCGCAGCGTGCGGGCCTTGGCCGACCGCTTGGGCAAACGGTTTACCCTGGCGGTGCTTTCCATCGCCTTGATAGCAGGGGCCTGGTGGTACTGGGAAGTCGGCATTGGCATGGCGGTAAATGTAGCCACCGCCGTGCTGATCGTGGCTTGCCCCTGCGCCCTGGCCCTTACCTCTCCCATCACCTTAGGCAACGCCATGCGGCTGCTGGGAAAGCATCGTTTTTACCTGAAAAATACCGCTATCATCGAGCGGATGGCCAGCATTTCCCACCTGGTCTTTGACAAGACGGGTACCATCACCCACAAGGGCAGCGACAACACTGCGCTGATGAAGGGCAGCTTGGGGCCCGAAGAACGGGCCCAGGTAGGGGCGCTGGTGCGGCAATCTACGCACCCCATGAGCCGGGCCATTTCCCGCTGCTTGGGCGCGCAACCCGATTTGCTGGTGGAAGCGTACGAGGAAACCCCCGGGCAAGGCATCAGGGGAGAAATAGCCGGGCAGCATATCTGGCTGGGAGCGCGACGCTATGTGGTGCAGGCTTACCAGGGAAGCGAACCTTTGCCAGAGCAGCCGGGCACGTACCTGCTGCTAAACGGGCGGCTGGCGGCGATTTTTACCCTGCCCCACCATTACCGCAAAGGGCTCCGGGCCGTGCTTTCGGGCTTGGGCAGCCGCTTTGGGCTGTCGCTGATCTCGGGTGACAACGACCGGGAACAGAAACCGTTGCAGGCCTATTTTCCAGCGGGTAGCGCGATGCACTTCAACCAGTCGCCGCAGGACAAACTCGCCTACATCGAGCATTTGCAGCAAGCAGGCGAACAAGTGCTGATGGTGGGGGATGGGCTAAACGATGCCGGGGCCCTCAAGCTCAGTGACGTGGGCATCGCCATTACCGAAGATGTGGACACCTTTTCGCCCGCTTGTGATGCCATTCTGGATGCCCGCAATTTTGGGCAATTCGAAGCATTCATGCAATATGCACGCCGCAGTGTACGGCTGATCAAAGCCGGGCTGGTGCTGTCCCTCCTCTACAACCTGGTAGGGCTGAGCATCGCGGTGCAGGGGCTGCTTTCGCCCGTGATCGCTGCCATTCTGATGCCGCTCAGCTCGGTAACGGTGGTAATCTTCGGGGTGGTAGCCACCCGCATCGCTGCCCGAAAACTGGGGCAGAAATCCCAATAGCCCTGCATCTTGGCCAAAAAAAAGGGGAACCCGAGGGTCCCCTGCTATTTCTTTGGGAGCGCTAAGGAAATAAATTATCAGAGCTTGCGCAGACCTGTCCCGGCTCGTCGAGAAGATCAAGCAAGCATATAGAGCTATTTGCGAAGTGTACCTTTGCTTGGCCGGATTTCCGGACTTTGACGTAATCAGGCGGCTCAGATCCGCAGGGCCGTAAGGTAAACCGGGCCGAGGAGGGTAAAAGACAGCTCCTCGCCAGGCTGAATTTCAGTTTGTCGCTCGGTGAGCAGCGCGATGCCCAAGCCGATCAGCGCCCCTCGGCGGGCACCACGCCAGCCACCCAACATTCCTCCGATCGCCGCTCCGCCTCCGATTTTTTCCAAGGCATGGCTTTCCGGGGCTTCCACTTGCCAAGGGCTGCTTTCTAAGTAAATGCTCTGCCCCCGATAAACCACCTCACTCAGCACCAGGGAAAGCGAACTTTCCTCGCCCCAAGCAGCCCTCACCGTTTGTACTTCAAGAATGGCTGCGGTTCCCGCCGGGATCATCACCTGGTCTTCGCGCATGAGGGGGGCGCTCAAGATCGCAGAAATGCGGTCTCCGGGTTGCAGGGTGCGAGGTTGGATGACGGCTTGAGTATGTACCTGAAGCTCCATGCCCGGCAGGAGATCTGGCCCCGACTGGCCGTGCAGGCGCAAAGCCACCACGGTCAGCCCCAGCAAAAAGGTGATGGCGAGAATCGTGGCAAGTCGTATTTGTAGTTTCATGGCGCGAAAGGTTGGGCGTGTTTCCAAGGCTTCGTGGATTAATTGAGGTAGACTTGCGGCTAGAAGTTAGAGGCGAACATTTTCCCCAAACGACAACTGCCAGTAAAGGCAGGCCGGGGGAGATGGATCAATTGAGTGAAAAAACCCTCTTTGGTAATAATAACGCCGCTAAAGCAAAAAGGATGGGTGGCCAGGCATGAAAGCTGAAAATTTAAGGGTGAGGC
>CAZIVQ010000182.1:0-4309 GCA_964542415.1 uncultured Bacteroidia bacterium
TCTGCCACTCCCGGTTGCGAGGATAAGCCAGCAATTGTGTAATTTTACCCTGCTTGATCACCGGTATCCTCCCTCACCTATGAAGTTTCAGGAGTTTTGGTCCTATACCTTATTAGAACTGGGCGACTGGTCTATGACTGTCCAGAACCTGGCCTATGCCTTGGGTATCCTGTTGGCCACGCGCCTGGTTGAGCTGGGGATCACCAGCCTGCTGCGGCGCACGCAGTTGCTGAAGCGACTGGGCTCCCAAGGAGGCATTCACGAGACCTGGTATCGCTTGATCCGGGCGGTCTTTTATACCGGGGGCCTGCTGGGGGCGTTGCGGATGCTGGGATTTCGCCTGGGCTACTTCCTCCAGATCACCCTTTTCAAGATTCCCTACAAGGACGCCGACTCCGAGATCAAGGTCGTAAACGTCGTCATCGCGGTGCTCATCATCGTGGCCGCCCGGGTGGGCCTCTGGTATTTTTATAGCCTCTTCGTGCGCCTGGGCGAGGCCAAGCGCATCCCCCTCGATCAGGGGCGGCGCATGGCGGTCTACCAGATTTTCAAGTACCTCATCTACGTGCTCACCCTGCTGCTGGTACTGACCAACCTGCAGATCAACCTCGACCTGCTCGTCGCCTCTTCGGCCGCGCTCTTTGTCGGCATCGGTCTGGCCTTGCAGCAAAGCTTCTCCGACGTCATGAGCGGTATGATCCTGCTCTTCGAAGGGACCATTGAAGTGGGCGACGTCATCGTGATCGACGAGCTCGACCTTGCGGGCCGGGTCAAGGAGATCAAGCTACGCACCACCATTGTAGAGACCCTGGACTCTATTTCGGTCATTGTCCCCAACAGCCAGTTTACCTCCCAGAATGTGGTCAATTGGAACTACAATCAACGCGAAACCCGCTTTCGGATCAACGTAGGGGTAGCCTACGGTTCGGATGTGGCCCTGGTGCGCAAGCTCCTCAAGCAGTCGGCGCAGTCACATGGGCTGGTCCTCAAGTCCCCGGAGCCGAGGGTACGCTTCAAGAATTTCGGCAATTCTTCCCTGGACTTCGAATTGCTCTTCTGGACGGCCCGTGCTCCAGAATATGAGAACATTAGCAGCGACATCCGCTTCAAGGTCGAAGCTGAGTTCCGGCGCCATGGCGTGCGGATTCCCTTCCCGCAGCGATCACTGCATATTCTCTCTGACTATCGTTTTGACCAGCAACAGCAAGAAAAAAATGTGGAGCCAGATGGAGCGCCCGGCAGTCCAGACAATGACCAGCCCGCAGAACGAACGGATTCCTGAAAAGCAGGCAGAAAAACCCCTCCTCTTTGGTTTGTTGTTGGAAAAACATTGTCTATATTTGCCTGTTCAAATTTTATGGAGTAAAATCATTTTGTTTTCATGTATTTATACCAAGAACTGAAGCAAGAAATTTTCAAAAAATACGGCCGGAACCAATCAGAATCTGATACAGGTTCCCCAGAATCTCAAATCGCCCTATTCACCTACCGTATCCAACGGCTTACTGAACACCTTAAGGAAAATAGGAAGGATAAGTCCACCCAAATGGGCTTGCAGCGTCTTGTCGGTAAACGCCGTAAGATGCTTGATTACCTGAAGCGCCGCGATATCGAGCGGTATCGTGCCGTGATCAAAGAATTGGGAATTCGTAAGTAAGTAACGCGAGAAAAATAACCTCCCGATTTTGCGCAGACCTGTCCCGGCTCGTCGGGAGATCTTGTTCGCAGACAAGGAAGAAAAACCGAGTTTGGTCCCGGTCAAGACCGGGAAGGCTTTTTCTGACGCAGGATGCGGGCAAGTCGTAGATCCCGGTTTGCCGGGGAGATCAAGCCAAAAGCGGAATTTATTTTTTGAGCGTTACTAACCCGATTTTTTTTGTTCGACTCAGGTAGAAAGAACCATTCGCTATTATGAACATTATTAAGAAAACCGCTACCCTCCCCGACGGCAGGGAAATTTCCCTTGAGACGGGGTTGTTAGCTAAGCAAGCAGACGGCTCGGTCCTGCTCACCTGTGGAGAAACCATGCTCCTCGCCACGGTAGTAGCCCGCAAAGAGATCAACCTTGAGATGGACTTTCTCCCTTTGTCGGTGGACTACATGGAGAAGTTTGCTGCTGCCGGCCGGTTTCCGGGCGGCTTTTTTAAGCGCGACGGCCGTATGGGGGAGCATGAAATCCTCACCTGCCGCCTCATCGACCGGGCCATTCGCCCCCTCTTTCCCAGCGACTACCACGGTGACACCCAAGTCATGGTGCAGCTGATGTCCTCCGACTCTTCGGAGCAGCCCGATGCCCTCGCTTGCGTGGCCGCCTCTGCTGCCCTCCTGGTTTCCGACATTCCCTTTACCGAAGCCGTTAGCGAGGCTCGGGTGGCCCGTCACCAAGGCGAATATGTGATCAATCCCTCCTTCGAAATGATGGAGCATTGTGACCTCGACCTCATGGTGGCCGCTACGACCGAGTCGATCAACATGGTCGAAGGGGAAATGCAAGAAGTGAGCGAAGAGGATTTGCTCGAAGCCCTCAAGTTCGGCCACGAATCTATCAAGATTCTCAACCAGCTACAGCGTGACCTCCAGGCCGAAGCCGGCAAGGAAGTACGCGACTACGAAAAACTTGAACCCAACGAAGCCTTCTTCAATGAGGTGGACCAGATGTCCGCTTCACGTATGGAAGAAATCTTCCGCGGCTCGCACTCCAAAGAAGAGCGCTCCGATTTCTTCAGAGAGCTAAAAGACACCGTCAAAGAGGCCATGGCCGAAAAGTACGGCGAAGGCGATGAGTTCTTCGATGTACGCTTCAACGGTTACTTCAAGTCGGTGCAGAAACGCGTGGTGCGGACCATCATGGTCAAAGAACGCATCCGCCTCGACGGCCGTCAGCTCGACGAAATTCGGCCCATCCATGTGCTGCCTAGCATCTTGCCGCGCAACCACGGCTCAGCGGTCTTCACCCGGGGCGAAACCCAAGCCCTCTGCACCGCTACCTTGGGGACCAAATTCGATGAGCAAACCATCGACACGGCCACCTTCCGAGGGTCCAAAAAGTTTATGTTGCAGTACACCTTCCCCGGTTTCTCCACCGGTGAAGTCAAGCCCAACCGGACGCCCTCCCGCCGGGAAGTGGGCCACGGTAACCTGGCCGAGCGCGCCCTCAAGCCTGTCCTCCCCGATGATTCGGCTTACACCCTCCGCATTTCTTCTCACGTCCTTGAGTCCAATGGCTCCAGTTCCATGGCTTCGGTCTGTGGCGGCTGCCTTGCGCTCATGGATGCCGGTATTCCGATCAAGCGACCCGTCTCCGGGATCGCCATGGGCCTGATTACCACCGAAGACGGTTTCGCTGTCCTTTCGGACATCCTTGGTGACGAGGACTTTCTCGGCGACATGGACTTCAAAGTGGCCGGAACTGAAAAAGGCCTTACCGCCTGCCAGATGGACATCAAAATCAAAGGCCTCAGCTACGAGATTATCGAGCAAGCCCTTGAGCAGTCCAAAAAAGGTCGCACCCACATCCTTGAGAAGATGTTGGAGGTCCTCCCTGAACCGCGGGCCGAAGTGTCGCGCTATGCGCCACGCTTCTTCACCATGGACATCCCCCACGAGTTCTTTGGCCAGGTCATTGGCCCGGGTGGCAAAGTCATCCAGGAACTGCAAAAAATGTCCAACACCCAGATCAACCTAGAAGAAGGGCCCAATAACGTCGGTTTGGCCACTATCTCCGCCAACGATGCCGCGAGCATCGAAATGGCAGTGAACCAGATTCGCAAGATGGTGCAGGTCCCCGAAGTAGGTGCGGTCTACCCCTCTACCGTCAAGTCTATCCAGGACTACGGTGCGTTCGTGGAGTTTTTGCCGGGCAAAGAAGGTCTGTTACACATCTCCGAAATTTCCTGGGAACGCCTGCCTGACATGGAAGGCGTCTTCGAGGTCGGAGATGAAATCGACATTAAGCTCATCGGCCAAGACCCCAAGTCTGGCAAGTATCGCCTGAGCCACAAAGTGCTCCTTCCCAAGCCCGAAGGCTACGAAGAGCGTCCCCCTCGTGGTGACCGCCGAGGTGGTGGAGGCCGTGGCGGCGACCGCCGGGGCGGAGGAGGCCGTCGCGACTGATCTCACCCCCGCAGATAAAAACCATAAGCCCTGGCCTTAGGCCGGGGCTTTTTTATTGCTCGTCGCTCGTCTTATCTCGCGTTTTCACCGCATCTGTCAAAGGACAGACTTTCAGAAGTTCGCGGACCCTGATATGCCGGTCGAAGATACCGGTATGCCGGTGCTAAACCGGTAGGGTCGACCCTCCGGTCCGATC